>NZ_FR889185.1:9640-23138 GCF_000432215.1 Anaerostipes sp. CAG:276 | reverse complement strand
TAGGAGCCGGTCCTATCGGCTGTTTCCATGCACAGCTGGCAAAGATCCGCGGAGCTAAAAAGATCATCATGATCGAGATCAACGACAAGCGCTTAGAGACAGCAAAGCAGTTTGGAGTCGATCATATTGTGAACAGCACAAAAGAAGATCCGATCGAAGCCGTAAAAAGGCTGACCGGGGGAAAAGGAGCGGAAAAAGTGATCTCCGCAAATCCATCAACAGCTGCACAGTCACAGGCCGTTTTTATGGCAAAAAAAGGCGGAATCATCGTATTCTTCGGCGGAGTGCCTAAGGGAGCTTTGACAGAAATAGATTCAAACTATATTCATTATAACAGCCTGTGGATTTACGGACACTACGGTGCCAACAGCATGCAGGTGCAGAAATCTTATGAATTGGCAATTTCCGATGCTTTTCCGACGGAAAAATTCATCACTCATGTACTGCCGTTAAGTGAGATAAACAAGGGGATCGAGCTGACTAGAACAGGGGAGGCAATCAAAGTCGTATTGCTTCCGAATGAAGAATAGGAGATGAAAGATTATGGCAAAAGAATTGAAAATATTAGTGGCCTGCGGAAGCGGAGTGGCCACCTCTACCGTTGCACAGGAAGCGGTAAAGAAAATATGTAAGGATGCTGGGATTCCGGCAAAGATCATAAAAAGCACAATGACAGAAATCCCGGCAAAACAGGCAGATGTAGACATAGTTATGGTGACAACAAATTACCGGCAGAAATTAGAGAAACCTCTGATCAAAGTATTTGGGCTGATCTCGGGGATCAATGAGGATAAGATCAGGGATGAGATCATAGAAACATGCCACAGGCTTCAAAATGAAAATTAGTGATCAGCTTTAGAAAAGATAGGAGAGAGACATATGGATATTTTATTAAAAGCGGTTCAGGCTTTATTGAATATGGGTGCTGTTGCCCTGCTTCCAATCATGATCTGTATTCTGGGACTCGTGTTCCGGATGAAGTTTGGGGCATCGCTGAAGGCCGGATTAATGGTAGGAATCGGTTTCCAGGGATTGAGTTTAACGGTTGGTCTGCTCACAGCCACGATTGAACCGATTACACAATACTATCAAAAAATGGGAAGCGGTTTTACGGCCGCGGATATCGGATTTGCAGCCGTGGGCGGAGCCTCATGGACCGTACCGTTTGCGCCGATCGCGGTGCCGCTGATCGTAATCGCAAACTTTATCCTGCTGAGAGCGGGGCTGACGAAGGTACTGAATGTGGATATTTGGAATTACATTCATTTTCTGATCCCCGGAGCCCTGGCCTATGCACTTTGGGGAAACGCGGTGCTCGGCCTGGCAATCACAGTTGGACTTTCCATTGCAGCACTGTACGCCGGGCAGGCGATCGCACATAAATGGCAGGATTTTTTCGGCCTCGATGGAACAACCTGTTCAACCTTGTCTTTTACTACTTTTATGTATCCCTTATCTTGGGTCATTAACAAGCTGATCGACCATATTCCGGGAGTAAAAGACATCGATATTGACATGAAAAAGCTGGAAGAAAAGTTAGGCTTCTTTGGAGATCCGGCATTTGTAGGTCTGATCGTAGGAATTTTTCTGGGATTACTTACGAGACAGGCGCCTACAACGATCTTTGGAATTGGTATGGGAATTGCCAGTGTATTGATCCTGATCCCAAGAATGGTCTCTATCATGATGGAAGGACTTACACCGATCGGAAATGCAGCAAGTGCTTATATGAAAAAACATATGGGGGAAGATGCGGAATTATTCATCGGCATGGATGTGGCTCTGGGGCTGGGAGATCCCGCATGTATTACCTGTACTGCGATTTGTATCCCAATCACAATCTTATTTGCATTTATCATTCCGAATATGGTGTATTTCCCGATTGGACTATTGGGAATTGTGTGCTACACCACGGTTATGTGCGTGCTGGCCAGCAAAGGGAACCTGTTGAGGAGCCTGATCTGTTCCATCGCATCCATGTTTCTGATCACATTCTTTGTCAATATGTTTGTGCCGGAGTGTACAAAGATGCTTTCAGTGACGGGCCTGAAAATACAGGGAATGGTAGCGGACGGATCTTTTGGATATAATCTGGGAACCGTAATCATCTGCTTTATAAGTAAGCTTTTCGGAATGTAGATACAGCCATAAAACAAAGGAGTGACCGCAGTGAGTTCAAAAAATGTATACATAGCGACAGAGGGAAGTGCAAAAGACTGGGAAGAAGCGATCAGGATTTGCGGAACATGCATGATGGAACGTGGAAGTGTCAGCAGATCATTCACAGATTCCTGCATTGAAAGAGAGCGGGAATATCCCACAGGGCTGCCGGCCGGCATACCGGTGGCCATACCGCACAGTAAGGCAGAGGGGATAAAAGAAAATTGTATCTGCTTCTTAAGATTAGACCGACCGGTCCGGTTTTACAGGATGGATGACAGCGAAGAGTATATTGATACGAGGCTGGTGTTCAATCTGGCAATCAAAGGGGCAGATGATCATTTAGAGTTTCTTCAGAAGTTAATGCAGTTTGTACTAGATGAAGGCAGTCTGGAAAAATGCAGCAGCATGCCGCTGGAAGATATTACAAAACTGCTGGAAACAAAATTAGGATAAACTTGAAAGAGAATATGACATTATAGAGAGACAAAAATCTATAATGTCTGTTTCTTTTATTATAAAGAGGAAAGTGATATGCCATGAAACGACGAAGCACCGAGATAATGCAGGCAATACTGAGATCAAAGGAAAACGATATATCTGCAAAGCAGTTTATGTCCAGGTATGATATCTCCAGGAGAACGTTAAAAAATGATATTAATGAGATCAATGATTTCCTCAAGACGATCTCGATGGAGGAGATTTTAATAACTGAGGACGGAAGTTTCAAATTTGGGGGGGTGCTTGACAGAGAAACAGTAGAAAAGAACTTATATCAAATGGACATGTATATGTATAAACTGTCACCGGAAGAACGGCAGATTTATATTATGCTTGAATTGATTGCGAATCCCCATTACACGACGATGCACCGGTTTGCAGAGGAGCTCTATGTAAGCCGTATTACGATCATGAGTGACATCGACGCAGTCAAACAGATTTTGATACCCAGCGATGCAGAGCTTCTCTTGGACAGCGGAAAGGGAATCAAATTATCGTGCAGCTATGAGGCGTCATTGGAACTGCTGGTTTCACTCTATAAAAAAATCGCAGTTAATATTAAGAATGACGGATATTTCCAGAGATTGATGCTTGATAAAATGAAGATTCAGTATACATTTTCAGAGCTGTTTTCTTATATGCAGGATTATATGAAGATAAATAATCTGGTCTTCATTGAAGATATATTTTATGACATTGTTTTATATTTATTTGCAGCTTTTAACTTCCGTGAACGCGATCATGCCGGTACAGATAAACTGGTAACGGAAAAGTCGAAATTAACAAACATCGATCATATGATGCTGTATGCAGGCTACATGTTAGAAGTTCCGGTGACAGAAAAAATGATTGCCTGCTTCAGGACCTATATTGAAAAAAATAATTTATATTCGTTTGTAAAGACGGTAGACGAAGTTGAGCTGTATAAGATTATTATGTTTTTTGTTTCACAAATTGATCAGGAGCTCCGGTTAGAATTGACCAATGACGATAAATTAATTGATTCACTTTTGATGCATATTAAAAGCATGAAGGACTGGGGGAACTATGAAGTTGAATTCCCTAAAAATTATGATCTGCCCATGAATTATGAATTGCTGGAGACATTAGTAGAGAAATATTCTTATATTTTAGAATCTTTTTTATCTTATAAATTAAGTACCAATATGAAAAAATCAATCGTTATCCATATTTGTGTGGCGGTGATCAGAAACCGGAGATACTATATCCCGAAGCTTTCCATCGTGATTGTTTGTCCCGGCAGCATGGCTACGGGAAAATATTTGGAAGCACAGATTAAAAACTATTTTGATTTTGAAATTGCAGGCGTTCTTGCCGCGGGTGAAGTGGTCAGTGAACTGGAGCAAATGGAACAAAAGATTGATTTTATTCTATCGACAGTACATATTGAGGCAGACCAGTATAAAGTGATCACAGTCAATCCTTTTTTGACTATGAAGGATTTAAATTTAATCCAAAAAGAAGTCTTTCAAAGCCAGAAACAGATAAATTTGCCGGCAGAAAAGAAAAAGAAGAAAATATTGGAGGATCTTGAGGAATTAATGGATGATGACCGGCTGCCGGCAGAAATATATGACAAGATTGAATCTATGCTTATGGGCTTAAAAAAAGATCCGGAGGAAGAAAGTGCGATGGCAGAGCTGTTAAATAAAGAATTTATCACGATCCATGCAGCTCCCTGCAGCTGGAAAGAGGCCATAAGGCGTTCGGCAAAACCGCTTGAACAATTCGGCTATATTGAGCCGAGATATACACAAGAGGCAATAGAAAAAGTAGAAGAGTACGGAGACTATATCGTGGTCAGTCAGGGTGTGGCACTGGCTCATGCCGGGAAGGATTCCGGAGTGATACAGGATGGGTTAAGCGTATTGGTTTCAAAGGAAGGAATCTGTTTCAGGAAAGAACAGCATCAGGTGAACTTAGTCTTCTGTTTTGCTTCAACGGGAGAAAAGGAATATTTAGATCTGATCAAAGAGATCGTTGCTGTCGGCAAGGAACAAAAACGCCTTAAGAGAATATTAAAATGCAATACGAAAGAAGAGATATATCATGCTCTGATATTTGACCGGGTTCCGGACTCTACGCAGCGTTGATTGTATTCCCGGGAGTCTTTTTTTATAATAGCAGATGAGGTGAATTGATATGGACAGTCAAAAGATAGGAAAACTTATTAAAACATTGAGAAAAGAGAAACAGCTGACGCAGATGCAGCTGGCAGAGCACATGAATATCAGCGATAAAACGATATCAAAATGGGAACGCGGTTTGGGATGCCCTGATATTTCGTTTTTTCCGAAACTGTCCGGGGTTTTTGACGTAGACCTGGAAAAACTGCTCTCAGGCAGGCTCGATGTCAACGAAGTATTAGGAGGAAATATGAAACATATGCAATTTTATATCTGTCCAAACTGCGGTAATCTGGTGACTGCTCTGGCAGATACGGCGGTTTCCTGCTGCGGAAAGAAGTTAAGGGCAGTACAGGCCCGGAAAGCACCGGAAGATGAACGTTTGAAGGTGGAGTCTATTGAAAATGATTACTTTATTTCGTCTCCACATGAAATGACAAGAGATCATTATATCTCTTTTGCTGCGCTGCTGACGGGTGACAGTATGATGGTACGCAGACTCTATCCCGAATGGGATATGCAGACGAGGATTCCCGCTTTCGGTCACGGCAGGCTGTTCTGGTACTGTACAAAGCATGGACTGTATTATCAGCCGGTCTGATTACTTTTGGGGAATGAGCAAAAAGCAAATAACTGCTTAAACGCCATGTCTTTCGGGAGAAAACACAGAAATAACCTGTGTTTTCTCTTTTTTTTGGCATTTTTTTGAAGTATCTGCATTTAAAACTTGAAACTGAGCAAATAATATGATATAATTTACAAAATGATGTTAATTGATTAAATAAATAATAAGGAGAGACGCCGATGATAGACAGAGATTTGACAAACCGGGAAAAACTGATCATGAAGTGTGTATGGGCAGAGAATCGGGAGATTTCCATTCAGGATCTTCAGGATAAACTGAAAGAAATGTTTGACTGGGATGCGAAAAGATCTACGGTCCGTACATTTTTAACAAGCATCGAAGGAAAAGGATTTGTTAAAATTGAGAGAAGAGGAAGATTTTCTTATCTCAAGCCTTTGGTAGACGAAAAAAAATACAAAAGAGAACAGGTACTGAAATTTGTTGATTTTTGGTATGGCGGTTCTAAAGTTGCACTGATCAAAGCTATAAAGGGCAAGAAACTGACAAAGGAGAAAGAAGAGTACCTTCGAAAGGTATTTAATGAGCCGGAAGAATGAAAACTGCAGGAAGATTGTTTCTGTACATCAATCAGCATTGTCAGATGATGACTGAAACTATGAGCCAGATACTTCAAGGACTGGCTCTTTTTTTTCGTCCTGCCCGCTTTGTTCTGACAAGAAGAACTGCTGTACGTTTTTCGCACAGCAGCCCCTGCTTAAAAAATAATTATGTAGCGATAGTATCTGAGTTATTCAAGGCTCAGCGGTTCCTCATTAGAAATAGAAGTGCCGTCTTTTGCTTTTGCCACATAAAATACAGACAAATTTTCCGGCTGATAATAGATTTCCAATGATGACAGGGAATTTAATTTTACACCTTTTGATTTGATGTCCTCCTTCACTGCCTTTTCCACATCTGCGACGAGCACATTGTGACTCTGAAACTGTACTTCTGTATAGATTTTCATATTTTATTCTCCTTTCCTGCTTTAATTTTCTTATTATAAACCTTGTTTCATAAATATTCAAAGGATCAGGTGAAATATGAATATATTTTATTTTTTATGATTGACATTTTGATAAAAGAGAGCTATTATAAATATAACATATGAATGATTGTTCATATGAATGAATATAATAATAAAAAGGAGGGTGAGAAGTTGACAGTACATGATATAGACTGCTGTGATACCTATCAGGTCCATGATGACCTTCTGAAAACAGTAAATGAAAAAATGCCCGAGGAAAGTGAACTGCAGGATCTGGCAGACCTTTTTAAGGTCTTTGGAGATTTTACAAGGATCAGGATTCTGTTTGTTTTGTTTGAAGCAGAAGTATGTGTGTGTGACCTGGCGGAGGCTCTTGATATGACTCAGTCTGCCATTTCACATCAGCTGAAGATACTGAAGCAGGCAAGGCTTGTAAAATCCAGAAGAGAAGGGAAATCGGTTTTTTATTCACTGGCAGACGGTCACGTAAGAACGATCATCGCTCAGGGAAGAGATCATATTGAGGAATAATCATAATTAAAATGGGAGGATATTATGAAGAAAAAATTTAAGTTACAGGATTTAGACTGTGCACATTGTGCGGCAAAAATGGAAGAGGCAATTAAAAAAATACCGGGAGTAAATGATGCCAGTGTAAGTTTTATGACTCAGAAAATGACGATCAGCGCAGAAGATGAAAAGTTTGATGAGATCATGCAGAAGGTTGTCAGTACCTGTGCCAAGGTTGAGCCTGACTGCAGGATACTCATCTAGCTGATAAAACCCGGATGGAACGGAGCCGATCCCTCACTCCGGGTTTTATTTTTTAATATAAGGAGACTATAATTATGACAAAAAAACATAAAAAGATGCTGATCCGGATCATCGCGGCATTTTTCCTGCTTGCAGGGCTGATGATTGCGGAACATACGGGAAAGCTGGAAAGTTTGGAAGGTTCATGGGCTTTGTTTGTGATTTATCTGATTCCGTATCTGGTGATCGGCTATGACATTATTTTCAAAGCAGCCAGAAATATCAAAAACGGACAGATATTTGATGAAAATTTTCTCATGATGATTGCCACGTTCGGGGCCTTTGGAGTGAAAGAGTATTCTGAAGCAGTGGCCGTTATGCTGTTTTATCAGGTGGGAGAGCTGTTCCAGAGTTATGCGGTGGGAAAATCCCGCCAGTCTATCTCAGAAATGATGGATATCTGCCCCGAATATGCGAATATTGAGGTTGACGGAGTGCTTACACAGGTTGATCCTGATGAAGTGGAAATAGGAAATTTTATTGTTGTAAAGCCGGGGGAAAGAATTCCTTTGGACGGTGTGGTCATTGAGGGGGAATCCCTGGTCGATACAGCCGCACTGACCGGCGAGTCCGTTCCAAGAAAGGCAGCCGCAGGCGATGAAGTGATCAGCGGGTGCGTCAACGGAAGCGGTACACTGAAAGTAGAAGTGACGAAAGAATTCGAAGACTCCACTGTTGCAAAGATTCTGGAACTGGTGGAAAATGCCAGCAGCAAGAAGGCAAATGTAGAAAATTTCATTACCAAATTTGCAAAATATTATACCCCTGTGGTAACGATCGGTGCTGTGATTCTTGCAGTACTTCCTCCGCTGATCTTAGGAGGAGGCTGGGGTGAATGGGTTCAGAGAGCCTGTATTTTTCTTGTCATCTCCTGTCCATGTGCGCTGGTGATTTCAGTGCCTATGGGATTTTTCGGAGGGATTGGTGCTGCCTCAAGGCTCGGTGTGCTGGTCAAAGGAAGTAATTATCTGGAAGCCGTATCTGAGATGACGACCATCGTATTTGACAAGACAGGAACTTTGACAAAGGGCGAATTTAAAGTGACGGAGATCCTGCCGCAGGGATGCAGCGAGGAGGAACTTCTTGAACTGGCGGCATTGGGTGAAGGATATTCGAATCACCCGATTGCAGGTTCTATCAAAGAGGCATATGGAAAAACAGCGGATATGAACCGTGTGTCCGACGCTGAGGAAATCGCGGGACACGGAATCCGTGTTTTGATCGATGGAAAAGAAATTCTAATCGGAAACGGCAAGCTGATGAGACAGCAGCACATCGACTATGTCTCCTGCAAAAGCAGCGGAACTGTCGTCTACGTGGCCTCTGAGGGAGTGTTTGCAGGTGCCATTGTCATTTCTGATACGGTAAAAGACGGGGCAGAAGAGGCAATCAAACGCATGAAGCAGGCAGGTGTTAAAAAATGTGTCATGCTCACCGGAGACAGGAAAGAGGCAGCTGAATCTGTTGCCGCACAATTAGGGATTGATGAAGTATACGCAGAACTCCTGCCGGGCGATAAAGTAGTTAAGGTGGAAAAGCTCCTGGAAAATCAGAGGGACAAAGAAAAGCTTGCTTTTGCCGGAGACGGTATTAATGATGCTCCGGTGCTTACAAGAGCAGATATTGGGATTGCCATGGGGAGCATGGGATCTGATGCGGCCATAGAAGCCGCGGATGTAGTATTGATGGACGACGATGTCAGAAAGATTGCCTCCACCGTTCATATTTCAAGAAAAACACTGCGGATCGTGAAACAAAATATTGTGTTCGCTTTAGGGGTGAAGGCTCTTGTATTGGCTCTTGGCGCAGCCGGAATGGCAAATATGTGGGAAGCGGTCTTCGCAGATGTCGGAGTATCTGTAATCGCAATTCTTAATTCCATGCGAGCGCTGAAAACCGATGACAAAGAATAAAAGAAAATTAAGGGAAAAATCCTGATTATATGATATGATGCAGCAAAACAGAAACATGATCCTGTTTTGCTGCATTTTTCTTTTTTACCTCTCAGGAAAGAGACTCCGTGACTTCTTTGAACTGAAAAACACTACGGGAACAAAGAAAAGCCTTATAAATACTGCATTTAAATGAATGAGCAAGAGGAAATATTGAAGGATTTACGACAATAGCACAACAAATGAAAGAACATTGTATAACGACTTATACTAAGAAATGCAGAGATATGGAGAACGATACTTGAAATAGAATGTCTTTTTCTATACTGTGAAGTAAAGAAACGACAGTAAGCGAACATACCGAATTTATTCTATTGCTATGTTTGATGAATGCTGAAATATTATAGACAGGTGCTTAAAAATAGTGTAAAATTAACTTGTATTAGGAAAAGAAAAATACTTTTTAATTTTGTATAAAAAGGGGTTGACAGACATGCTTAGAAACTGGTATACTATGACAGACAGGTAAAGTCTGCCTTTTTTTGCGTACAAACTATATAGACATACCAAAAGCACAGATACACTAATTATATGGTGATCTGTGTCTTTTTTGCGTTCTGTAGAAAAATGAGTGAAAAGAGGAAAGAAATATGTATAAAGAAAGTGTCAAGAAGAATTCTCGTTACACAATGTCAAAATTTGTGTGTGTGGTTTTTGTACTAATTTTAATATTAAATTGTATGTCTTTGCAAATTAAAGCAGAAGGAAATACGAATGGGGATATAAAAGATAGTGAATATAATCCAAAATATACCATTCAACATTATTTAAATTATCCAGCGATGGCTTTGGACATTCCAAATTCTGGTGATAAGGCGGGAATGGATTTAGTAAATGCGCAAGCATCTAAGACAGATACGATGATTGTATGGCGAACAGATGCTTCACGGGAAAATAATTTACCACGTAATTTTAAGAAACAAAATAGTTATGGAGAGAACCATAGTGTGGATGAATTATATGAACAAAGTCCACATTCGCAACTAAACTTAAATGATGATGGAACAGTAAAAACAGAAAATGAATTACGAAAATTGTTTGCTGATGAGGAAACATATTTCTTTGAAAAATCACAAATGCGATTCATGAATAAGCTTTATAATGATAAAAGTGAAAATCATTATAATAAGAATTATACATTAGAACAGGTTTGGCTTTTGAAAGAAGGTAAGGATAAAGATAGTACCAATGAAGAGGATTTTTATGTCTTAGATGCACCTGTAATGGATGATGGAATCCATCATGATCCTTCTAAGTTTACTTTCACTAACTATAAGGACAATCCAGCATTTAATTCTACAAAAACTACAAATGCTGATGGTGTGAAATATATTGGAGATTCAAAAGACGGTTATACGATTTTAATTACTGAAGATACGGTCATTCGTCTAGTTTTTGAACCAACTGCAGAAGAAAATTATAATTATGATGCAGTGAATTTTTTCGATTATGATATAACGGATGGATTTATACTACAGAAAAAGCAGCTGCATTAGCAAGAGATGGTCAAGAGGTAGATAATATAAGCAAAAAGGTTGATAAGGCAATAGAAGCACAAACTTTAGATCAATTAGTTTCAAACAGTAAATTTAATGTAGATGGTAAACTTCCAACTTCTTATCAAAGCAAAGATGAATTGAAAAATGTAACATTTTATGCAAACACAGCAAAACAAGGTATAAATAACCGAAATAATCTTCCTGCTGGAGCAGAGCAAAAATTTGCTTTTGGAAACGATAATGCTGGGACTGGATTAGGAAAGAATACTTGGAATGATCCTAACGGTGTAGCGGCATCATTAAATATGACTAATGCAGGAAATCGTGCTGGAACCAGTAAATGGGGTACTACATTCTATGGTCCGAGTCTTCGAGGGGCAACATTTAGTTTGGGTCAAGGCGTCAATGAAAATGGAAGTATTAAGTGGAGTGAGGGGGTAAATGCACCTCCAATCTTTTCAACAGCTAAAGATACTTTGAATTCAGATGGTATAGATAATCCAAATGGAATACAAGGGAAAACGGAATATTTAAAATATAGTGGATATGGGACAGAAAATTCCAAAGAAAACTATAACTTACAGTTTTCTCGTCTTGGAGGTACATATACTTTATCTGGAGTTAAGAACAATAAAGGGAAACAAGTCAGCAGTAAGTTGGATAAAATTTCCAAAAATAAATCATCTCTTTATTCAAATGAATTTTGGCCGATGGATTATGCTTCATCATATGGAACTGATGGACACGATCTTAAATTTGGAAATTTAAATTCCAAAGATCTTAGAAATTTTGTAGGAATTGATGGTTCTGGAGCTAAAGTATCTGGAGCCCTTCCAACAAGTGATGATCAAAATAATGATCATAATTCTTACTTTGGTATGACAACATATTTTGACTTTGTGTTACAACCTGGATATTGTGGACCATTGAATTACTTCTTTTATGGAGATGATGATTTATTAGTGTTCTTGTCAGAAACAACTGTTTCTGAGGATGGGACAGTTACAGTTGATCATACTAACAGTGTACAAGTGGCAGACATGGGTGGAGTTCACTCGTCATTAGGTATGTACGTAGATTTATGGGAATTTATTGATGGAGCAGAAGATATAAAAAATAGTGATGGAGAGATAATTGCCACAGGTATTCCAAATAAAGATAATAAGAAAACATATCGTTTATCTGTATATTACACAGAAAGAGGAGCATCTGGATCTTCATGCTATATGAGATTTACAGTTCCATTTGAAGAGTTAGCTACAAATCCAATTACTTTTGATCAGGCAATTCAAATTGAGAAAAATGTTAAGAGCAATTCAAAAGAAGATAAAGGTGTATATGCATTTCAGTTGGATTTAACGACACCTAACGGAAATTCTATGGTTAATCAATATCCATATAAGAGATATGATGCAAATGGAAAAGAAATTAGTACTTCTAATGCTTCAATTGTCAGTGGAACAAAATTTTTTTTAAAGGATGGAGAGAAAGTGCTGATTTCTCATTTGCCAAAAGATACTGATAAGGATTTGGAGAAAGGCTATGGATATAATGTAAGAGAATTAGGAAGAGTAGATTCATCTAGTACAGGATACCCTGATAACTTGAATCCAAGTAATGTTACAGTTATTCCATTGACTCCAAAAGATTCAACAACCTTTATGACAGGAACAATTAAGGATGGATTAGGTCAAAAATTAACATTGGGTGTTGATTATGGGGATGAATTTGATAAAAATAATTATGTTCGTTTTATTAATGCCACAGACCCTGGAATGTTAGAATTAGAAAAGCAATTATCTGTTGATACGCAATCAACAGATAAGGATTTCAATTTCAACGTATATTTCACAAAAGCAGATGGGACGCCTTTGAACTCTTTATCATGGTTTAAAAGCCCGACTGATGTTGAGAGTCCAAACTGGGTTGAACAATCAGATATTGAGTTGCAAGATGGTAAAGGCGTGTTATCAATTAAAGCTGGTGAAAAGGTTTTGATTTATAATTTACCAAAAGGGGCAACCTATACCATTACAGAAGCCAAAAACACATATTATGGGGTCAAAGAGATTGTTACTACAGGAAGTGGAAAGATAAATAAAGACGAAGCTTCTGGAAAGGTTACCGGAACTATTATAGTGGATGAGAATGTGACCGAGATGGATCAAAAAAAGCCATCTAATACCATTAAATATGTCAATGCAAAAACAGAAACAGGTGGCTTGACAGTAACAAAACAAGTTTCGGGAACACACGGCGATAAAGACAAGGAGTTCCATTTCACGGTTACGCTTGATGATAAGACAATCAGCGGAAAATTTGGAGATATGGACTTCGCGGACGGCGTGGCTACATTCACATTGAAACACGGGCAGAGAGCAACAGCTGTGAGACTTCCTGCTGGTATCGGATATACAGTAGAAGAAACAGAAGCCAACCAGGACGGCTATGTGACTACTTCTACTGCTGACAAAGGAACAGTTCCAGAGAATGGTAATGTGGGAATCAAGTTTATCAACCACAAGGAAGTGACATCAGAGAAGCCATCCACACCTGATAAACTTGATACGCCAGACAGTCCAAAAACGGGTGACAGAACAAATATAGTGTTATATATATCATTGTTCGCAATAAGCGGACTATTAATCGCAATTCTAATCGTATTGAAGAAAAAGAAAATATTGGAGAACCGAAAAAGATCTTGAAATAAGATTGTAACGGCTACACAACTCACATTGACGGAGTGATCCAGACACGGTGGCGGGGAAATCTCAGGATTTTTCCGCCATGCTTGCAAGTGGCTGGTTCACTTC
>NZ_FR889185.1:0-9606 GCF_000432215.1 Anaerostipes sp. CAG:276 | reverse complement strand
GAGCCTGTGGCGAGCTTTATGTAGCCCCGTTATCTAACAAGGGAGGGGGCACAGGAAACACTATACACTAACAGGTGGAAAACGTCATGCTCGATTGTATGACGGCTGGCGGTGTGATAAAACGGGTTGACTTGGACACGGAGATTAAAAACCGTTTTGAAAAATACATGAAGAATTATATCTGTTTTGTAGACAGAAAGAACGGCTAGCCAAAAAGTCAATGGAAAATAAGTGAGGATTGCGCATGGTTTATAGGCGAAAACAGAGAACTGATACACTTAACTACAAAGCCAGAGCCTTATACCTTACAAAAAGCTTTACATTGGCTACATAGACAGGCAGCACCTACAATAAAAATGGTATGACATTTTCCACACGATTTTCGTTCGGCTCTTAGAATGCCTCACTCCAATCGTGTAGAAAATGGACATATTATCTGCTGGAGCAGGCTGCTTAGAAATCAAAGGTGTCACCTGCGATAGTTTTTCTCCATTGTCGGAAGGAGGCCTTTCCAGAGCCGACTGGAGATAATGGAGAAAAACTCATACTTTTCTGAGCTTATCCTGGTGTTTGGCAGAGAAATGCCGGATAAGCTCTGTTTTTAGTTGCGTTTATTCTGTAAAACGTGCTAAAATTCTTTCAGATATAAAAAGGAGTTAGCCATGAAACTTTTGATGATAGGAATAGATTATCATACGGCATCGGTAGAGGAGAGGGAGCCGTTTGCATTTACAGATTCGGGGGCCGTCCGATTCATGAGGTCTGTAAAGGAAATGGACCCAAATGCCTCCTGCATCGTCCTGTCTACCTGTAACCGGACAGAACTTTGGTTTTATAATCTGACACCTGACCCCCTGGATTACCTTTTCTCACAGCTGCCTCATATAAAGAATTCGGGGAGAGAGCTGTTCGTCCGAAGATCCGGGACTGAGGCTGTTTCTTATTTGATGGAAATGACCAGTGGTCTCCATTCTCAGATCCTTGGGGAAGACCAGATTGTCTCCCAGGTCAGAGAGGCGCTTAACCGTGCCAGAGAATGCTGTAAGCCGGATCCTGTTCTGGACACGCTGTTTCGGATGGCTGTGACGGCAGCAAAAAAAGTCAAAACGGAAACCCGGATCGGAAGCAGGGACACCTCTGTGCCGGAACGGGCCGTTTCGATTTTGGAAGACCGATACGGCTCATTGAAAGGAAAACAATGTCTGGTCATCGGTAATGGAGAAATGGGCCGTCTTCTGGCCGCATGGCTGATACATAAAGGGGCCTGTGTTTCCATGACTCTGCGGCAGTACCGGAAACAGGACGTCATGATCCCGGCAGGATGCGGAGTCGTTCCTTACCGGGACCGGTATAAAACCATGGGAACCATGGATTTTGTTTTCAGTGCCACGAAAAGTCCACACTATACGGTCCATGCGCAGCAGGCGGCAGAGGCTCTGGAGGAGAACTGCTCTTATGTATTTGCAGACCTTGCAGTGCCAAGGGACCTGGACCCGGATCTTACAGAGCTGCCCGGATGCTGCCTTTTAGATATGGACGATCTGGGCCTTCAGGTATCGGCGGATGCCGGGGAGCTTAAGAAGGCAGAAGAAATTATCTGTGAGCAGTCCGATGAGTTTATGAACTGGTATTATTTCAGGGATTATATTCCGCTGGTCCGGGCAGTCAGCAGTGCTGCCGGAGAGCTGACCAATGCCAAGCTGAAGAAGACATACAGGGAATTAAGGAAAAAGCACCGGGATGTAAGCGGCCTTCAAAAAGAGGTGATGCGGGCATCGGAATCAGCGGTTGAACGGATTATCTTCGGTCTTAAAGATGTGCTTCCGAGACAGGAATGGAAGCATATCCTTGAGGCTCTGGAATTGTCAGCAGATCAGGTGGATATATATTGAGGAGGATTCATGATGGCTTATTTTCCGCTGTACACAGATATCCGGGGGTTTAAAATCCTGATGGTCGGAGGGGGAAATATTGCCCTGCGAAGGCTTAAGACACTTCAAATGTTTCATGAACATATCACCGTCATATCGCCGTCTGTCTGCAAAGAGATAGAAGACATGGCTCTTGAGGGCTTTGTCACCTGGATTTCCAGGAGTTATGTTCCAGGAGACCTGAAAAATTTTGATATGGTGCTTGCCGCAACAGATGACAGGGAAGTCAATCACACTGTTTTTTTGGAAGCCCGGAGGGAGAAAATACCTGTCAATATCAGCGACTGCAAAGAAGAGTGCAGTTTTTATTTTCCTTCAGTTATAAAAGACGGCGATATTGTCATCGGGGTTACATCCGGAGGTGCCGATCATAAAAAGACAAAACAGACAGCAGACAGAATCAGGAGTTTGATATGGAACCAAAAAGACTGAGGATTGGAAGCCGCGAAAGCCTTCTGGCTGTGGCCCAGACAAGACTTGTAATAGAGCAGTTAAAAGCAAATTATCCGGAGCTTTCTTTTGAACTGGTGACTTTGAAAACCACCGGGGATAAGATTCTTAATAAGACATTAGATAAGATTGGGGGAAAGGGCCTCTTTGTGAAGGAACTTGACCAGGCCCTTCTGGACGGAAGGATCGACATGGCGGTCCACAGCATGAAGGATCTGCCTATGGAGATCTCTGATGACCTTCCCGTGGCGGCAGTGCCTAAGCGGGGTGATCCGAGAGACGTGCTTGTGCTTCCTTCGTCCGGAGATTTTGAAGAATTTGGACAGGTGATCGGTTCTTCCAGTGCCAGAAGAGTTCTCCAGGCAAGAAGATTGTTTCCGGAAGCAGAGTTTCAGAGTATCCGGGGGAACATCCACACGAGACTCCGCAAATTGGACAAAGGACAGTATTCGGCACTGATCATGGCGGCCGCGGGACTGAAAAGAGCAGGCCTTAAAGAGCGGATCAGCCGATATTTTTCAGTGGAAGAAATGCTGCCGGCGGCCGGACAGGGGACCCTGTGCGTTCAGGTGAGAAAAGATTTTGATCAGTCACTTTTTTTCTGTATCCACGACAGGGAGACGGAGCTTGTGACTGAGGCGGAACGAGGTTTTGTACGTGCTCTGGACGGGGGCTGTTCTTCTCCGATCGCGGCATACGCAGAGATTACAGGGAATGACCTTTGTCTTACCGGTCTTTATTATAATGCGGCAGATAATACCGGAAGGAAAATGAGTATCAATGGAAAGGCACAGGATGCCGGTGAACTTGGATGCCGCCTTGCAGAACAGATACAGGAATAAATGATACAGAAAGAAGGATGCAGAATGGATATGACAATAAGATCAAGAAGACTCCGCTCCACACCGATATTGAGAAAGATGGTGCGGGAGACGAGAATGGATGCGTCTTCTCTCATTTATCCGCTTTTTGTGCGGGAGGGAGAAAATGTGAAAGAAGAAATTCCGTCCATGCCGGGACAGTTCAGGTACAGTCTGGACCGGATGCCGGAGGTGCTGAATGAAATGGCGGATGCCGGGGTGACGAGTGTTATGCTGTTTGGAATTCCGGATATAAAAGATGAGTGCGGAACCGGGGCCTGGTCAGATTACGGCATCATCCAGAAGGCATTGAGAAAGGCAAAAAAGGAAGTGCCGGATCTCTATTATATTACAGACGTGTGTATGTGTGAGTATACTTCCCACGGACACTGCGGTATTTTAAGCGGAGAACGGGTGGACAACGATAAGACTCTGCCTGTGATTGCTAAGATTGCCCTGTCCCAGGCACAGGCCGGGGCCGATATGGTAGCCCCGTCTGATATGATGGACGGCCGGGTCTCTGAGATCAGAAGTCTGCTGGATCAGCACGGTTACACAGATGTGCCGATCATGTCCTATGCTGCCAAGTATGCTTCCGCTTTTTACGGTCCTTTTCGGGATGCCGCAGGATCTGCTCCTTCTTTCGGGGACAGGAAGAGTTATCAGATGGATTATCATAACCGTCTGGAGGCCTTAAAGGAAGTGAAACAGGACTGCGAAGAAGGTGCGGATATCATCATGGTGAAACCGGCGCTCTCATATCTGGACATTGTGCGGGAAGTGCGGAACACGGTCGATCTTCCGGTAGCTGCATACAGCGTCAGCGGGGAGTATGCTATGATCAAGGCGGCAGCCATGAAGGGCTGGATCGACGAGGATCAGATGATCTGCGAGACGGCTGCCGGGATTTACCGGGCAGGCTGTGATATCCTCCTGACGTATTTTGCGAAGGAGATCGCCGGATTTGTGAGAGAAGGGAGGATCGGATGATGACCAGATCAGAAGACTTATTTAACCGCGCCAAACGGGTACTGCCGGGAGGCGTCAACAGCCCGGTGAGGGCCTACCAGTCTGTGGGAGGCTGTCCGCGGTTCATTAAAAAAGCGGAAGGCACTTATGTATATGACGAAGAAGGAAAACGTTATCTTGATTACATCGGCTCCTGGGGACCGATGATCCTGGGACATAATCATCCAGAGATCCAACAAGCGGTAGTGGAAGCTGCACAAAGGGGGCTGAGCTTTGGTACGGCCACAGAGATCGAAGTCAAGATGGGAGAATTGCTCTGCAGCCTGGTGCCGTGTTTTGATATGGTCCGCATGGTCAATTCGGGCACGGAGGCCGTGATGAGTTCCATTCGGGCGGCGAGAGGTTTTACAGGCAGAGATAAGATCATCAAATTTGAGGGATGCTATCATGGACATTTTGACGCACTGCTGGTTAAAGCAGGGTCCGGTGTAATGACCGCCGGAATCCCGGACAGCTCCGGGGTGCCAAAGGGCTGTGCGATGGATACCCTGACTGCGGTGTATAATGACATAGACAGCGTCCGTAAATTATTTGAAGAAAATCCGGGACAGATCGCCGCGCTGATCATTGAACCGGTGGCGGCAAATATGGGGGTTGTACTGCCGAGAGAAGGCTTTCTTAAGGAACTCAGAGACATCTGTACCGAGAATGGGACACTGCTGATTTTTGATGAGGTCATCACCGGCTTCAGACTGGGACTTACCGGCGCACAGGGAACTTACGGCGTGATGCCGGACCTGGCCACATTCGGAAAGATCATCGGAGGAGGCATGCCGGTAGGCTGTTACGGAGGAAAGCGAGAGATCATGGAAATGATCGCACCTCTCGGCAGTGTTTATCAGGCCGGGACTCTGAGCGGAAATCCGGTTGCCATGGCGGCCGGTATCACGGAACTTACAATTCTAAAAGATCACCCGGAAGTCTACCGGCATCTTGAGAAACTTGGAGAGTCTTTCAGGAGCGGTGTAAAAGAGATCTTAAAGCGGCACGGCGAGGAATATCAGATTACAGGGACAGGCTCCTTAAGCTGTCTGTTTTTTACAGACCGTCCGGTTACCAATTATGAGGATGCAAAGACTTCGGATGTATCAGCATTTGCAGAATATTTTCATTATATGCTGGATCACGGAATCCATCTGGCCCCGTCCCAGTTTGAAGCTATTTTCTTTAACAATGCTATGAAACAGGAGGATGTAGATCTGACGCTGGATGTGATGGATTCCTTTTTTTCATAGAGAAGACAGCCGGGAGGGATTTTATGGGCAGGGGACTTGAAGAACATAAGGTCATAAAGCAGAATAAAGAGCTGAGATGCGGTTTTACGACAGGCTCCTGTGCGGCCGCCGCAGCCAAAGGAGCCGCCGCGGCCCTGCTTTTGGGGATAAAGGAGGCAAAAATTTCTCTTCTGACACCAGCGGGTATCCGTCTTTTTCTGCCCCTGGAGGATTTCAGGGTATCAGATAATTCGGTTTCCTGCTGTGTTACCAAAGATGCCGGAGACGACCCGGATGTCACAGACGGGATTCATATTTATGCGGAGGTGAAAAAAATTCCTTCTCCCGGAATTCTCATAGAAGGAGGAGAGGGGATTGGCCAAATTACAAGAAAAGGCCTTTTTCTGCCGGTCGGCGAGGCGGCCATTAACCCTGTGCCGAGGAAAATGATCACGGATGCCGTGCAGGAAGTTCTTGACCGTTCCGATTATGAAGGCGGTCTCTCAGTAACCGTCCGGACGCCGGAGGGAGAGGAGACTGCAAAGAAAACCTTTAATCCGCGCCTCGGGATCGAAGGCGGGATATCAATTCTCGGGACTACCGGGATCGTAGAACCTATGAGCGAAGCGGCGATGGTCAAAAGTATTGAGGCAGAGATGCGGATCCTGCTCGCAGAGGGAAACGGATACCTTTTAGTGACGCCCGGGAATTACGGGGCTGACTATGTAAAAACACACTGCGGCATTTCGGGAGACAACATCTTAAAGTGCAGTAACTTTGTGGGTGATACGATCGACATGGCTGTCAATTTAAAGGCCAGGGGTCTTTTGTTTGTGTCCCATATCGGAAAGTTTATCAAGCTTGCAGGCGGGATTATGAATACCCATTCAAGAGAGGCAGACTGCCGGGCAGAGCTGATGGCTGCTGCTGCAGTGAGGAGCGGTGCAGGTCTTAAAACGGTCAGGGAGATTCTTCAGACAAAAACCACGGAAGAGGGCATTTCGTTACTGAAATCAGAAGGTATTTTGGAGCGGACAATGGAAGATCTGTTAGAAAAGATTGGGGAGAATCTTTCCCGAAGAGCCTATGACAGGCTGCTGACCGGTGCCCTGGTCTTTTCAGGCGGACACGGATTTCTGGGACAGACGAAACACACAGATTTATTATGGCAGAAACTAAAGGAGACAGAATGAGCGGAACACTATATGGAATCGGGGTGGGTCCGGGGGATCCGGAACTTATGACGCTAAAGGCAGTGAGAAAGATCAGAGAGTGCGCGGCAGTCGCTGTTCCGGGCAGAAATCCGGAAGAAAGCACGGCTTTTCAGATTGCGGTCAGGGCGTGTCCGGAAATAAAAGATAAAAAACTGATCGGTATCCATATGCCTATGACGAAAGATGAAGAAAAACTGAAGGAGAATCATGAAGCGGGGGCGTTTCTTCTGACAGAACATCTGAAGAAAGGGATGGATATCGCTTTCTTAACGCTCGGTGACCCAACTGTGTATTCTACTTACCTGTATTTACATAAGATCGTCAGAAAACAGGGATTTTTGGCAGAGATCATAAGCGGTATCCCCTCTTTTTGTGCGGCTGCGGCCAGAATGGAAACAGGCCTTGCAGAGAAAGACCAGGCACTGCACATTATACCGGCAGCCTATGAGGTGGAAGAATGGCTGGAACTTTCGGGGACAAAAGTATTTATGAAGGCCGGAAAACAGCTGGCCAAGGTGAAGAAAAAATTGTCTGAAAAAAATCTGGACGGAAGAATGATAGAAAACTGCGGAATGAGAGATGAGAAACTTTATGGCAGCATCAATGAGATCCCACAGGAGGCAGGGTATTACTCCCTGATCATCGTAAAGGAACAGGAGGATGTACAATGATCCATTTTGTCGGAGCGGGCAGCGGAGCGCCGGACCTGATCACCATCCGGGGAAAACAGCTGATCGAGACAGCGGATATCCTGATCTACGCCGGATCTCTGGTGAATCCGGAACTTCTTTTATATGCAGGGCCTGACTGTAAGATCTACAACAGCGCAGAAATGACACTGGAGGAAGTTTTCAAGGTCATGGAAGAAGGGGAACAGGCGGGGAAGGACACGGTCCGGCTGCACACCGGAGATCCATGTCTTTACGGGGCTGTCAGAGAACAGATGGACCTTCTGGATGAAAAAGGTCTCCCATATGATTACTGTCCGGGTGTCAGTTCTTTCTGCGGAGCGGCGTCTGCCCTCAATTTAGAATATACACTTCCCGATGTGTCACAGAGCGTCATCATTACAAGGATGGCGGGAAGGACCCCGGTTCCGGAAAGAGAAAGCATTGCATCTTTTGCTGCTCACCAGGCCACTATGGTGATTTTCCTCAGCACCGGAATGTTAAAGGAATTATCAGAGAAGCTTGTGGAAGGCGGATACGCAGAGGAGACACCGGCGGCCATCGTCTATAAGGCGACCTGGGAGGATGAGCAGATCTTCCTCTGCACAGTGTCGACTCTCTTTCAGACGGCAGAGGAGCACGGGATTACGAAAACAGCGCTGATCATTGTTGGGGATGTGGTCTCCCATCACCATTATCAGAGGTCGAAGCTCTATGATCCGGAGTTTACCACGGGATACAGAAAAGGAAACGGGAAATGAAGACAGCCATCATTTGCTTTAGCCAAAGAGGGTTAAACCTTGCCGAAAAATTGAAGACGGGTCTCAATAAGTCGGGCCACAGAGCAGAAATCTCAGTGAAATCCGGATATATCAAGAACCGGGATGTGCACTGTGTAACAGAGTCATTAAATGACTGGACTGCCAGGCAGTTTCGGGAAAAAGACGCCTTATGTTTCATCGGGGCCTGCGGGATTGCGGTGAGGGCTATTGCACCTTTTATCAAAAGCAAAGACACTGATCCGGCTGTCATAGCAATCGATGAGACAGGAAACTTTTCGGTTCCTCTGCTGTCCGGACATCTGGGAGGCGCCAACGATCTGGCAGAACAGGCGGCTTTCCTCACAGGCGCTGTTCCTGTGATTACTACGTCTACGGATATCCATCAGGTGTTTGCAGTGGATCTGTTTGCAAAAAAGAACCGTCTGCATATCATGGATCTTGGGCTTGCCAAAGAAATATCCGCCTCTCTGCTGTCAGGGATGCCGGTCGGGTTTCACAGTGACTTTCCGGTGTCTGGGAATCTGCCGGAGGGACTGGTGCGGGGGGAAGATACAAAACTCGGCATCTGCATTTCTGTGAGGAAGAATTTTCTTCCTTTTGCGAAAACCCTGAGGCTGATTCCGAAAGCCCTCGTTTTTGGAGTGGGATGCCGAAAAGGCACACCGGAAGAAGCCATCAAACAGGCTTTTTTACAGGTATGTGAAACAGGGCAGATTGAGCCTTTGGCATTGGGATTGGCAGCCAGCATTGATTTAAAGAAGGAAGAACGCGGACTCCTTGGTTTTTGCAGGGAGAAAGCAATTCCTTTTCAAACGTTTACTGCCAAGGAACTGATGCAGGCAGAAGGAGCATTTACATCCTCTGCCTTTGTCAGCCGCGTGACCGGCGCAGATAATGTTTGTGAGAGAAGTGCCTTTCTGGCGGCCGGAGACGGAGGGAAACTGATTGTGGGCAGACAGGCTGGAAATGGCGTGACTGCGGCTCTTGCGTTAAAAGATTGGAGGATCAGGTTTGAGTCATAAAATATATGTAGTGGGCATCGGTCCGGGAGCGTATGAACAGATGACCGTAAAGGCAGCGGATGTTTTAAGACAGAGTGATGTCATTATCGGATATACCGTATACATTGATCTGGTGAGAGATCACCTGCCGGGCAAACAGTTTCTGTCTACTCCCATGACAAAAGAGACAGACCGGTGCCGGATGGCATTTTCGGAGGCCCGGAAAGGAAAGACGGTGTCGGTGATCTGCAGCGGAGATGCGGGAATCTACGGGATGGCCGGACTAATGTATGAAATCGGCGCACAATATCCTGATACAGAACTGGAAGTCATACCGGGGGTCACGGCAGCCACAGCCGGAGCGGCACTGCTTGGGGCACCATTGATCCATGATTTCTGCGTCATCAGCCTGAGTGATCTGCTGACTCCGTGGGAAACCATCGAGAAGCGGATTCTT
>NZ_FR889184.1:86450-101307 GCF_000432215.1 Anaerostipes sp. CAG:276 | reverse complement strand
CGGAAGGAGGCCTTTCCAGAGCCGACTGAAGATAATGGAGAAAAACTCATGCTTAACACTCAACAATTTTCACGTAGAATCTCCGGTTTCTGGGTCCGTCGAATTCGCAGAAGTAGATGTCCTGCCAGATTCCGAGTACCGGTTTTCCGTCAGAGATGATGATTGTCTGTGACGGGCCGACGGTTGATGTCTTCAGGTGGGCATTGGAGTTACCCTCTGCGTGGCGGTAATTTTTGTCATGCAGTGGATATACCTTGTCAAGCCCGAAGAGCATATCGTGGACCACATCCGGGTCCGCATTTTCATTGACTGTGATCCCTGCCGTCGTGTGGGGAGAATGGATGACGGCGATGCCGTCTCTGATCCCAGAAATTCTCAGGTCTTCTTTCAGGAAGGAAGTGATTTTAATCATATCTTCCCGTCCGGTGTGATTTAAATGATGTTCAAAAAAAGTCTGTTTCATCTGATCTCTCCTTTCTTTTATTCCCAGTATACCTCATCAGCCAGACCATGCCAACTTGCTGCAGATCTCAAGTTTTTTCGATTCGATTATATTGTATTTTTTGGAATTTTCTGTCGTATATTCTTGTTCTGTGACAATATTTGTGATATTATGAATAAGGTTTAACGATAATATTACAGAAATCTTACAATAGAATGAGTTTCCGGAGGATAAGAGAGTTGAGGAACTATAAAAAATATATCACAGTCTGGGCCATGGCATTGACTATGGCAGCAGCATCTGTGCCGGTCTCAGCGGCACCAAAAGAGGGCGGCAGAACAGAAGATATTTAGGAAGATATAGGGCAGAGAGAGACATTTCAGGTCAGGTTTGACGGAGCGGGCGGCACGGTGAGAGAGGCCGTGCGTCAGATGGAAGCAGGAGAACTTATTTCTGAGCCGGAGACACCTGTCAGGGACGGATATGTATTTAAGGGCTGGAGTGATCAGAGCGGAGGACAGACGGGATACTGGAATTTCAGCGCCGATGAGATGCCTGAAAAAGATCTGACCCTCACGGCTGTGTGGGAAAAGGAATATACGCTTGACCGTTCACAGGTGACTGTGGCAGTCTCTGCACAGGCAAAGGTGGGAGTCAGAGAATCTTCGTCTCCCAGGGCTGTGTGGAAGTCAGGTGACGAACGCATCGCAACTGTGGACAGCAGCGGAAATGTAAGAGGAAAAGCGGCGGGAAGGACTTATGTACAGGCCGTAGTGGGCAGCCAGGTCGTGACAGCAGGCGTACAGGTTACAAATCCATATCTGTCAAAAAGCAGCGGAACTGTGGCAAAGAACCGGACTGCGAAAATACCGATCAGGGGGCTGAGTTCTACCAGCCAGACATCTGTCTCTGTGAGCGGCAGCAGGGCGAAAGCTTATATTCAGGACGATCAGCTGGTTATATATCCAAAAAAGAAAGGCATAACCAAGTTTTATGTCAAGATAGACGGAAAACAGAAAACCTATAAGGCGGAGGTCACTTCCTATAAGGCGGTCAAAGCCATCGCGAAGGCAAAAAAAGCGAAGGGATGCCGATACAGCCAGCCAAGGAGAATGAGGAAGGGATATTATGACTGCAGTTCTCTGATCTGGCGCTGCTACAAGCCGTACGGCATACATTTCGGAAGCCGTTCTTACGCTCCGGTGGCGGCCAGTGAAGCCAAGTACATGAAGCGCCATAAAAAAGTCGTTTCTTATAAGAGGGTGAAGGCCAAAAAGCTTCTCCCGGGAGATGTGATCTTTTATTCCTACACAAGAAACGGGCGGTACCGGAATATTTCCCACGTGGCTTTGTACATAGGAAACGGCAGAATCATCCATGCGGCCAACCGAAGAGTAGGGGTTGTGGAGGCAAAATATAAGTACACCAAGTGCATCAAAATGATTGCACGTCCGGCTAAATAAATATTAAGAAAAGAATCGGCTTTCTTTAAGGAAGACCGGTTCTTTTTGTGTTATACTGATAAAAAATAAGGTTCAGGGGAGGGAAGCTGCATGAAAAAAGTAATATCTAATCTTCTTTTGGCTGTGTGCATCGTCGTCTTTTTATTCAGCGGATGGAAACTCGTGGGGTATTATCTGGAATATAAGAAGGCAGATGATGAATATGATAAGATAGCACAGGAAGTGGTCAAAACAAAAGGGAAAGAACGAATCATTGATTTTGAGAAACTCAGGAAGATCAATCCGGATACCATCGGCTGGGTCTATGCCAAGGGAACCAATATCGATTACCCGGTCGTCCTTGGGAAGGATAACGATTATTACCTGCACACCACGTTTGAGGGGACAAAAAACAGCTCCGGAGCAGTCTTTATGGACAGCCACGGGGATAAGGATTTCCGCGCGGAGCACAATATTATATACGGGCATCATATGAGAAACGGATCGATGTTTGCAGACCTTATGGAGTTCCGCGAGCAGAGCTTTATCAAAAAACAGGATACGATCACCTTGTATACTCCGAGTGGGAAGAAGGATCTGAAGGTCGTTGCTTCTTACGCAAGAAAGGCCGACAAGCTGATTCCGATCACATTTGGGGACAGGAAGGACATGAAGAAATATCTGGAGGAGATTTTGTCCATGAGTGATATCCAGTCCAGGATACCGAAGAAGACTGTGATGAAAACAAAGAAACTGTATACGTTTGTCACATGCAGTTATGAACAGGAAGATAACCGTACGTTTGTACATGCGATTGAGAGCAAAGATTAACGAGGACTTATATGTTCAAATTTACAAGGAAAAATAAAAGGGAACTTGCAGTGATCTGCACGTTTCTTTTTATTGTCACTTTTATTTTTATATGGATCATCCAAAATATCGGGCTGCCGATCGAGACGAAAGTCGAAAACGGCCATATCAAGGTGATCGATGTTTCAAAATATAACCATAAAGTCAACTGGAAGAAAGTAAAGGACAGCCAGATCAACCACGCTGTCTTAAAGATCGGCTCCGGTGTGGGAAAAAAGAAAAAGGGCACAGAAGATCCAATGTTTATTTCCAATTACCGGAACGCAAAGATCTCATCCATTCACTGCGGAGTTTATTATTATTCTTATGCCAAAGACGCGAAAGCGGCAGTGAAAGAGGCAAAACACTGTATTTCCCTGCTGAAAAAGCATGATATTGACCCGGAAGATCTGAAGCTTCCAGTGGTATTTGACATTGAGGAAGAGGAAGTCATGAAAACCGGAAAAAAGAATGTGACGGCGCTGACAAGAGCTTTCTGTGAAGAGATCAAACGGGCGGGTTACGTGCCCATGGTCTATTCCAACGCTTACTTTTTGAAACACTATTTTGATTATGAAGGCATTAAAGCATATAAACTGTGGGTGGCCCATTACACGAAAGAAGAGGAGCCGGATATTCCATTTCAATACCACATGTGGCAGTTTACGGATCAGGCTTCTGTTCCCGGGGCAAACACGGAAAGCGGCCACTGCGATCTGAATTACTATTTAACAGATAAGGAAGGAAACCTGTTATGAGAGAAATCAAAAAAGCGGCATTGATAGGACTTGGGGCGATCGGAGGATTCGCGGCACCGGGGATTTGCAAAGCGCTGGGCAGTGAAAATTTCTGCGTCATCGCGGGAGGAGAGCGCAGAAAGCGTCTGGAAAGAGACGGAGTTATCATTAACGGAAAACAATGGAAATTCCAGACGGCCGAGCCCTCATGGGAGAGAGAGCCGGCGGATCTTGTTATTTTGAGTGTGAAATATACGGCCCTTGACCAGGCCATCAAAGATATCAGGAATCAGGTAGGGGAACACACTGTCATCATGTCTCTGCTGAACGGAGTGGAAAGTGAGGAGAGGATCAAAGCCGCCTACCCTGATAATGAAGTATTATATTCGGTGATACGGGTTCCGGCCCTCCACCATGGAAATGAAATTTCCTTTCCGGAGGGGTCCGGCAAAATTTCTTTC
The DNA here is from genome assembly GCF_000432215.1 of Anaerostipes sp. CAG:276. NCBI lineage: Bacteria > Bacillati > Bacillota > Clostridia > Lachnospirales > Lachnospiraceae > Anaerostipes > Anaerostipes sp. CAG:276. Next base: position 97,376 of record NZ_FR889184.1, on the reverse strand, counting down.
GGCCATGCGTATAATGATACATGGTCGGAGACCGTGTGTTCTGTGAGGGAGGTATTTGAAAAGGGAGGTATTTCATATGAAGTGCCCAAAGATATGCTGAGGAATATGTGGCATAAGTTTATGACGAATGTCAGCGAGAATCAGAGCGCTGCTATTCTCCGTGTCCCCTACGGCATCTGGACCATCAGTGAAGACGCCAATGAGCTGAGGGAGCAGGCGGCCAGGGAAGTCATCGCTATTGCCGGAAAGAAAGGTATTCATCTGACAGAGGAAGATCTTATGGAACACAGGACCTATTTTGAGAATGCCCCGTTTCATGGGAAACCTTCGACTCTTCAGGACATCGAGGCCGGAAGGAAGACGGAGGTGGAGATGTTTGCAGGAGCGGTCATAAGAATGGGAAAGGAGCTGGGTATCCCAACTCCTTATAATCAAATGTTTTATCACTGTATCAAGACCCTGGAAACGTGGAATGACCACCAAAAGGATCACAAATAAGATGACGCATAGGATACAAGTTCCAGTAAAACCGCATATCCGAAACTGATGATCAAAGCCGCATAGTAGGAGATACCGGCGGCTTTTTCATTTGGCCAGCTTCGGCGGATATCCTTGTTAAGCCACGTCTTCAGATAGCCGGAACGGCCGCACAGGCGGGAAATGGCTATGAGGATCAGAACACTCAGCACCAGAAAAGCAATGCTTACAGGAATCAGGACTGCGATGGCCTGAAGCCTCTGGGCCGTGGATACGGTCTGGTTCATAAGCGAAGAATTGCCGGTCAGTCCGTAGATGATGCTGGTTATGACGCTGACGCCGTTAAATGCGGCGTGGAGCAGCATACAGGAATAAATACTGTCGGAGGCCTCCAGAAGCAGACCCAGGACCAGTCCCAGGACAAAGGCATAGCTGAACTGATTAAAATTCATGTGTGCGATGCCGAAAAACAATGCGGTCAGCAGGATTCCTTTGATGGGACGAGCTTTCCGAAGACCGGAATAAAGAACGCCTCGGAACAGCACTTCCTCCACGATCCCCGGAAGTACAGACAGCGCCAGGATAGACAGCCAGGGATTCTGTGAGGCCGTGGACACACTGGAAGTAATGAAATCCCGGAAAATCAGCTGGCTTACATTGTTGATCAGGCTGATAAAAGGCAGGATTGTAAACGCCAAAAGGACGGAAAGCAAAGCAGCCGCCGGTCTCAGAGGCTTCAGATGAAGTCTCTTTTTTACATCTTCTCTGCAAAGCTTCAGATAACCGATGCCAAGTCCGAGCAGCACCAGATAAAACACGATCATAAACAAGTATCGGTCCTGTACTGCAAACTGCAGCAGAGGGGAAATAAAAAAGTACACAAACAGATACATCAGGCAGAAACAGCCCGGTGTCTTAAAATATTTCATACAATATCCAGCTCCTTGTAAGTTTATTTTGCACGAATGGTTCCGCCGGTGATCTCGATTTTATTCTGCTTTAGTAATCGTCCGACGGCCCGCTTAAAGGCATTTTTGCTGAGGCCCAGCTCTTTGTCAATCATGGCAGGACTCGCCTTGTCGGTGAATGGGAGTACCCCGTCGTAGCTTTTGATCGTTTCCATGACCAGTTCGCTGTCTGCATCCATCTGAAGATATGCTTTCTCTCTCGGGGAAAGATCCAGTTTGCCGTCTTCCCGGACGCGGACTACCCGGACATTTACAGAGTCCCCCACAGAAAGTCTGATGTGGCATTCGCTGAGCGGGATCAGGCCGAAATACTGGTCATCTACGGCCACAAACGTACCGATCTCAGGGTTGATGCTGTATACGGTGCCTGTCACCCAGTCATCCTTCTCATAGTCATGTTCACTGCTCAGTGCCTGATAAATCTTCATGGAAGCACAGAGACGCCGGCTTTTGTCGATATAGAGCCTGACCAGATAAGAATGATCCGGCCGGATCTTGGAGGTCTGCTCTTTAAACGGGAGGAACAGGTCTTTTTCCAGTCCCCAGTCCAGAAACGCGCCGATATCTGTGATTTCTTTGACTTTGAGGACAGCCAGATGTCCCATCGTAATGAGAGGATGGGAAGTCGTGGCGATCGGACGGTCTTTTGAATCCTTGTAGACGAAGACGGATATGCGGTCTCCGACTTGGGCTCCCTCCGGAACCTGTTTTTTGGGCAGAAGGATGCTCTGCTCTGTCACACCTTCCTCATCATTTAAATATGCGCCGAAATCGGCAAATTTTACAATATAAAGTTCTTGGTTTTCTCCTAATTTAATCATAGTTCTTCCTTTCTTTGTTTCATTATTATAGCATAAATCCCTTTTCATTTGCAGAAAATGTGATACCATAAAAAGAAAACGGAGGGAGTCTTAAAATGCAGGAAAAAGAATACTATACAATCGAAGATTTTATCCAGGTAGTAAAAGAACTGCGGGGAGAAAACGGATGCCCGTGGGATAAAAAGCAGACACATGAATCCCTGATTCCCTGTCTTGTGGAGGAGAGCGGGGAAGTGGTGGAAGCCATAGAACATCATGACATGCAGAATCTGGAGGAGGAGCTTGGAGACGTTCTCCTTCAGGTGGTGATGCATGCAAGGATTGCCGAGGAACGGGGAGATTTCAATTTTTCGGATGTGGTGGACGGAGTGTGCAGGAAAATGATTCGAAGGCATCCTCACGTGTTTGGAAATGAGACATTTTCCACTCGGGAGGAACAATTATCCAGCTGGAGGAAGATTAAGGAATTAGAAAAGATAGAAAAGAAGCGCAAAGCCCGTGAATTGGCTGAAAATAAGGAATAAAGCGCATTTTGGCTTGACATGCTGTCACCTTAATTATACAATGAACTCATGTAATCGAAGAGCAGAAAATGCTTATGACGAAATTAGGAGGAATATAATCAATGAACAAAACAGAATTAGTTGCGGCTATCGCAAGCAAGACTGAATTATCTAAAAAAGATGCAGAAAAAGCTTTAAAAGCTTTCACAGATGTCATTGCAGAAGAATTAAAGAAGGGTGAGAAAATTCAGTTAGTTGGTTTCGGAACTTTTGAAGTTTCTGAGAGAGCTGCAAGAGAAGGAAGAAACCCAAGAAGCGGTGAAGTGATGAACATTCCTGCATCTAAAGCTCCAAAGTTCAAAGCCGGAAAAGCTCTGAAAGATATCGTAAACGAAAAATAATCACAGAACGACAAATCAAGCTGCCCTTCTACATTGTATGGGCGGCTTCTTTTATATTAAGGAGTTATATGGAATGAGACTAGACAAATTTCTGAAAGTATCCAGGCTGATCAAACGCCGGACCGTTGCCAACGAAGCGTGCAGCGCCGGGAGAGTGACCGTCAACGGCAAAACTGCCAAAGCCGGGACAGATGTAAAACCGGGGGACGAGATCCGCATCCAGTTTGGGAATAAAGAGGCGGCCGTGGAAGTCCTCCGGGTGGAAGAAACCGTAAAAAAAGACCAGGCGGCAGAATTATACAAATACATTTGATGTTTTTCACATGATTTTCGTTCTCCTTTCATATAGTGTATAAACTATGAAAGGAGATTTTTTCATGATAGAAGATAGACAACCTATGAAAACACATAAAGTGGATCTGCTGAACCGCTCTCTGGGTGTCATTACGGGAGTGAGGGATGTAGTGTCCTTCGACCTGAATGAGATCATACTCGATACGGAACAGGGACTCCTGATGATCAAGGGGTTTAACCTGCATGTGAAAAAGCTTTTGGTGGAAAAAGGCGAGGTGGAGATTGACGGCAAAGTTGACAGTTTCCTGTATTCAGATGTGGATGACCATAACGGAGGCAAAAAAGAAGGGCTGCTCGGAAGGCTGTTAAAATAATGCAGGAAGCAGTGTTAGGCCAGCTTTATTTCTTCCTGGGGGCTGTCTGGTTCGGGGCATGCCTGCTCCTTGTCTATGACGGCATCAGGAGTTTCCGCATCGTATTCCGGCACAAATTATGGATCGTATCAGTGGAGGATGTGCTCTACTGGATTTTTGTGGGCTTCTTGTGTTTTCGGTTTCTCTGCTGGTATAATTGGGGAGAGCTCCGCGGATTTTTCTTTTTAGGACTGATCATCGGCATGGCGGTCTATTATATGCTCATCAGCCCGAAGGTATTAGAAGGCCTTGTGTTTTTATTACATAATATCAGAAGGGTTTTTGGGAAAATATTTCGTATTATCCGCCATCCCTTTGCAAAAGCGGGAATAAATATGAGATGGAGATTGAAACAGGAGAGAAAAAACGTTAAAATAGCCTTAATGAGGAAGGGGCACAAAAGAGGTGAGACACATGGGGAGAAAGATAAGCAGTTATAAAAAGGGACTCAGGAAGCGCACAAGAGTGATCTTATTTGTCGTCATTGTGTTTGTCATTGTGATGTCCATTGCTTACCGGAGGCTGTGGGAAAAGTCGGCGGCGCTTCAAAAAGAGGAGGCCCAGCTGGAACAGCAGATAGAAAAGGCGAAAGATAAAAAGCAGGAGCTGAAGGATAAGAAGGAATATATTAAGACCAAAGAATTTATAGAAAAGACTGCACGTGAAAAATTCGGACTGTTTTATCCGGATGAGTATGTAGTTAGACCATCAAAATGATGGAACCAAAAGAAGTCTGACATGGATGTCAGGCTTTTTTTTGCCTTTCTTTCCGCTTCAAGCGGAAATTTACGAACTATCATCAAAAATGCCATATACCTATAATGAATAACAAAGAGGAGGAAACTATGGAGAGATACAACAAGAGGCTGATCAAGATTCTGCGCTTCTTTTTGGAAAATGAAAAATGGATTACCGGGGCAAGCATTGCACTGTCTGTGGGCGTTTCCACAAGGACAGTCAGGAATGACATCAAAGAGCTGAATCAGATGCTTGCGGACAGGGGAGCAGAGATCACGTCAGAGATCGGGCAGGGATACAAGCTTACTGTGAGTGACAACCGGAAATTTGACCTCCTGAAAAAAGAGATCCGAAAAGAAGAGAGTTCAAAGCCCTTTCAGAATATCATTCCCTCGGATTCAGAGGAACGGGTTCATTATATTATTTCCAGACTTTTGCTGAATTCTCTGAACAGCGGGGAGAGGATCGACTTCTTTGATCTGGAGGAAGAACTGTTTGTGAGTACTTCCACCCTGAAAAAAGACCTGAGGACCATCGACGGAATACTCAAAAAACATGACCTTCGGATCCGTGATACGAAAAAGGAAGGAATGAGAGTCGCAGGGCAGGAGACGAAGATCCGGTTTTGTATTTCGGAATACATTTTCAACAGTCAAAAAGACACAGGAGATATAGGAAACCAGTTTTATAAAGATATGTTTTCGTCCGATGAGGTGGAGAATCTGAGGATCATTCTCATGGAAGCGATCACAGATTTTAACCTTAGGCTTACGGATATCGCGTTCCGCAACCTGCTCGTACACAGCCTGATCATGCTGAAGCGTTTCGAGAAGAAACGGCATGTAAAATACGATGAAGAAGAGATTGAGCTGTTCTCGGGAACAAAGGAGTTCCGCTGTGCCCAACAGATTATAACTGAGATTTCCGGGAAACTGGGCATCTCCCTGGGAGATGAAGTCTATTATCTGACCCAGCATCTGATTTCCAGCCAGCGTTTTCTGATCGAAAATCTGGACGGGGATTACGAGTATAAGGAAGAAATTGAGGATATCTTAAATACCATCCGATCGGGGACAGGAATCGATCTGTCCGACGACAATCAGCTGATCAACGGGCTGGCCATGCATTTGAGCGCGGCTCTGCAGAGGCTCCGGTTTGACATGAATATCAGAAATGAGTTTCTGGACAGCATCAAAAATCTGTATCCGCTTGCCTTTGAACTTGCAGTCGTGGCAGGGGAGGTGATTGAAAAGAAACATAAGCTCAAGGCAAAAGAGTCGGAGATCGGATTTCTGGCCATGCATTTCGGAGCGGCACTGGAGAGAAAAGGTCTGAACCGAAAACAGGAGCCAAAGAAAGTCGTTCTGGTCTGTATCGCAGGCATTGCCACGGCTCTGCTTTTAAAAGAAAAATTACAGCATAAGTTCGGTCAGTACATAGAGATCGTAAAATCCTGTCCGGTGCAGGACGTGGATGAGGAATTGATCGACGGCGCCGATCTGGTGCTGACTACGGTAGAGCTTCCGGATTTTCAGTCCGAAAAAATAAAAAAGATCAAACTGTTTCTGGATGACGATGATTTGAATCATTTGGCTACGGTGATCACAGACAGCGGAAACCAAATGAAAGTAATTGATTACAGCAGCATCTTCCGGGAAGATCTCTTCTTCACCGATATGGAGTTTAAGGATAAACAGGAAATCCTTGAATTTATGACCGATGCCATGGTCGAAAAGGGCTATATCAACCAGGAAATCAAGCAGTCCATCTTTAAAAGAGAGGAGATGTCAACCACGGAACTGGGAAGCCTGGTGGCTATCCCCCATGCACTGTTTAACGATATGCAGGAGGCGGCGGTTTCCGTCATGGTCCTGAAAAAACCGGTCATCTGGGAAAATGAAAAAGTCCAGGTCGTCTTGATGTTAAACATTCCCCAGAGCAAATACGATGTCTGGGAAGTTGTATTTAAAAACCTATATCAGTTTTTGATCGGAAATTCCGGCGTGGCGAAGCTGGTGAGGCACCCTTGTTACGGGCAGTTTATCAAAGACTTATTAGAACAGGAAGAGAAGCTTAAAGAAACAGCAGGGAGGATATGAAGTGGAAAAGCTAATCTTAAACGAAAACAATGTGCAGCTGCAGACAGAAGCAAAAGACTGGGAGGAGGCAGTGAGGATCGGAGCGGAAATGCTGGTCAGCCAGGGATGCGCCGAACAATCCTATGTGGAAGGAATCATAAGTGCCATCAAAGAACTGGGGCCGTACATCATCGTGGCCGACGGCCTGGCTATGCCGCATACAAGGCCGGAATGCGGGGCCACCGGCATCGGCTGCAGCCTGATCACCTTAAAAGAACCTGTCTACTTTGACGGGGATAAGGAACCGGTGAGAGTCCTGATCTGTTTTTCGGCGGTGGACAGCGAAAGCCATCTGGACATTCTGAAAATGATCGTTGGCTTCGTGGAAAAAGGATGGATTCCGGAGATCGCTGCAATGAAGGATCAGCAGGAATTATTTGATTTTCTCAATAAGAATAGTAATGCCTGACAAGGCTTCTATAAAAAGAAACACGACAACCAATTTAAAAGGAGGATAGAACATGTTAAAAATTTTAGCAGTGTGCGGGGCAGGACTCGGAAGCAGTTTTGCATGCCAGATGAGTGCGGAAGCGGTACTGAAAGACCTGGGAGTAGACGCAAAGATGGATCACACGGATATTTCCAGTGTATCCGGGGCACAGGCAGACATCATCATCGCCGCAAAGAATTTCGAAAAGCAGTTTGAGCGTTATACGATCAGCTGCCCGACCGTATTTTTGGAGCGTCTGGTAGACAAAAATGAAATCCGGGAGAAGCTTGTACCGGTGTTAAAAGAACTGGGAGAACTTTAAAAACAAGAGGAAAAAGAAAGTGAGGAAAAACTATGCAAGTATTGAATTTTATCATCAATAATATTTTAACGCAGGCCTCCATCATCATCGCATTGATTGCGCTGCTCGGTCTGGTCCTGCAGAAAAAACCGGTGGGAGTCGTCATCTCAGGAACAATGAAAACCATGCTCGGATTTCTTGTACTGTCCGCAGGTTCCGCTGTCATCGTCTCATCGCTGACGTATTTCGGAGATATCTTTAAGGCCGCGTTCGGACTGAAGGGTCTGGTGGCCTCCATCGAGGGAATCAACGGACAGGCCATGAATGAGCTTGGTCTTGGAAGCGAGATCGCCATCACCCTTGCGGGAATTTTCATCGTCAATATTATCATTGCAAGATTTACAAAATTTAAATACATATTCCTGACAGGCCAGGCACTGTTGTGGGAGGCGACGCTCTGTGTGGTATTCGCTTATTACTGTGGTTTAACAGGTGTACCGCTGATTATCATCGGAAGTATCGTGGGAGGATTCTTTGCGACCTTCATGCCTGCCTTTGCACAGCCCATTGTAAAGAAGATCACGGGAAGCGAAGATATCGCGCTCGGACATTTATGTACCATCGGTTATATGTTCACGGCTCTTATCGCAAAACTGACCGGCGGAAAATCAAAATCCACAGAGGAAATCAATCTTCCTAAGAGCCTGGAATTTTTACAGGATACGTACCTTTCCGTCATGGTTGTCATGGTACCGCTTTATGTAATTACAGCCGCGTTTGCAGGGCCTGCCGCATGTGCAGAATATGCTGGAAATACAAACTTTATCGTTCATGCATTTTTACAGGGTATGCAGTTTGTCGTAGGTGTCTATGTGCTGATGACAGGAGTCCGTATGCTTTTGGCCGAGATCGTTCCTGCATTCCAGGGAATTTCTATGAAGCTGGTTCCAAACTCAGTGCCTGCACTGGACTGTCCGGTATTGTTCCCATATGCACCGAATGCGGTCATATTCGGATTTGTCTTTACAACCATCGGTTCTATCATCGGAATGTTCCTGACTCCGGTATTCGGACTTCCTATGGTACTGCCGGGTGTACTTTCCAACTTCTTCGCAGGCGGAACTGCAGGTATATTTGCAAACCAGGTAGGAGGAAGACGGGGAGCCATGATCGGATGTATCGCCCACGGAATCTTTATTACCTTCCTGCCGGCGATGCTCTCACCGATGCTTGCCGACATCGGATTCATCAATACGACCTGTACGGATGTGGATACGGTAGTGACCGGCTTCCTGTTCATGCTGTTTAAATCAATCGCTGCAATATTTTAGTCCGTAAATAAATTGTTTATGATGCGGCAGGAGGAAATAAAAAATGTTTTTGTTTAAAAAGAAAAAAGAGATAGCGGTCAAAGAAGAGGCTGTGCCTGAAATCAGCCGGGAAGAGCTTTTAAAAAAGGCTGAGGCCATACAAAAAGAGCTCCCGGAGCTTTCAGGGGAGGAGCGGAACAAGGCACTGAACGAGCTTGGAGGCCTGTATTTTGAGGCTGAGGAGACAGACAAGGCGATCAGCGCATATGAAACCAGCCTTTCAGAGAGCAAAGCCCTTGGGAAAGCATATACCGATCTGCTGAAGCTTTATAACATAAAGAGAAGAGAAGCTTCAGAGGCAAAAGATGATGCAAAGATGAAAGAATACATGGATAAAATTGACGGGCTGATGAAATTGTCAAAAGATGTAATTCGTGGAAAAGCGTAAAGGAGATAACCGATATGTATAGAAATTTAATAGACTTGTTTAAAGAAAATGAAGGTAAGGGGGCTGTGGGTGCTTTTAATGTGCACTGTTTCGAGATGCTTCCGGCAATGGTCCAAGCGGCAGAGGAACTCGGCGTGCCCGTGATCCTTCAGACTTCTCTCGGCACTGCCAGATACATCGGATTTGAACCACTGATCGCCGCAGTGAAAGCGATCGCAGAAACATCTTCTGTAAGTGTTGCCTTACATATGGATCACTGCAAAGATATTGATGCGCTGAAAGAAGCTATTGACAAGGGGTATTCCTCTGTCATGTATGACGGGTCTTCCCTTTCTTTAGAAGAAAATATCAAAAATACAAAAGAAGTGGTTGCCTATGCCCATGAAAGAAATGTATCTGTGGAAGGTGAAGTAGGCTCCATCGGCGGCGCGGAGGAAGGTGTGGTCGTTGCGAAAGATGATGCCATGTATACGAAACCGGAAGATGCCCTTTATTTTGCCGAGAACACCGGGGTGGACGCACTGGCTGTTTCCATCGGGACAACCCACGGGCAGTACAAATCCAAGGCAAAGATCAACTATGAACTGCTGACCGAGCTGAAAGCGAAACTTGGGGATACCGGTCTGGTCCTCCACGGAGGTACCGGAGTGTCTGACGAAGATATGAGGCGCTGCGTCAGAGAGGGAATGAAAAAGATCAATGTTGGAACAGAACTTAACAAATCCTATATCGAAGTGGTGAGGGAAACCTTTACCGGGGAGGATGTGACTCCTCTGACTTCACTGAGAAATCTTCTCGGGCCTGCAAATGACAAGATCGCAGATGTTGTAAAAGAGAAAGCATCTTTATTCAGAATCTAAGAGGCAGAAGATAAAACCGGGAAAACGCATCTTACTTTCCCGGTTTTATCTGTTACAATAGAAAGTAAGAAACCAGTCAAACAGCCGCTTTAGTTTCAGAGAGAAGGAGCTTTGTTATGGAGAGAAATGAAATCTTAAAAACTGTTGATCACACACTGCTTGCACAGACGGCCGTATGGGAGGAGATCAGGGTGATCTGTGACGATGCCATTGCCTACGGGACAGCTTCCGTCTGTATTCCGCCGTCTTTTATTAAAAGAGCCAAAGAATACGTGGGGGACAAGATGAAGCTTTGTACAGTCATCGGCTTTCCCAACGGTTATTCTACCAGTGCAGTAAAGGAATTTGAGACAAAGAATGCCCTTGTAAACGGTGCAGATGAGATTGACATGGTCGTAAATCTGGGAGATATAAAAGAAGGCAGGGACGATAAAATTATAGAAGAAATTCGTCTTTTAAAGAAAGCCTGCGGCGACAGGATTCTGAAAGTGATCGTAGAGACCTGTCTGCTGACGGAAGAGGAAAAGATCCGTATGTGCCGGGCAGTGACAGACGCAGGGGCTGACTTCATCAAGACATCTACGGGATTTTCCACGGGCGGCGCCACGTTTGAGGATGTGGAGCTGTTTAAAAAACACGTGGGAGAGGGTGTAAAGATCAAAGCCGCAGGCGGGATCGCCTCTTTTGACGACGCGGAACGCTTTCTTTCACTGGGGGCAGACCGTCTCGGAACCAGCAGGCTGATCAAGATCATGAAGGAGGAATAGCCTATGGCAGTAGTCTGTGTAGGGCAGTCTGCCTATGATATTGTAATCCCATACGAT
>NZ_FR889184.1:63904-86401 GCF_000432215.1 Anaerostipes sp. CAG:276 | reverse complement strand
TACCGTGTCAGAGACCGGCTGGAATGCGGGGGAGGCCCTGCCATGAATGCGGCTTATCTCTGTGCCCTGTGGGGAGAGGAAACCAGTCTCATCAGCCGTATCGGGGACGATGATTATGGAAAGAAGCTTAAAAAAATCCTGAGAGAAGCTGGAGTCGATACGGCCCATCTCGTGGAGGAAGACGGGATAGAGACGCCTTACAGCATCATTCTTTCCAATACAGGAAACGGAGCCAGGACCATCTTTAATTTCCCGGGAGAAATACTGTACCGGCAGTATACCTATCCCAGAATTGATGTGAGTGTGATTTTAAGCGACGGACATCTCCCAAAATTAAGCATCGGGGCCATTGAAAAATATCCGTCGGCACTGTCTGTACTGGATGCGGGGACCTGCCGTGAGAGTACTATGGAAGTCGCCCCATATGTGGACTATATTGTCTGTTCTGAAGATTTTGCCAGACAGTATACAGGAAAGGCTGTGGATCTTTATAACCCCGGACTGTGCAGAGAGATATTTAGTCAGATTCAGAGCATCAACCGGAAGCATGCGGTGATCACTCTCGGAGAAAAGGGACTGCTGTATGAAGAGGACGGGGAACTGAAACATCTTCCCGCCTATCCTGCCAGGGCCGTTGATACGAGTGGTGCCGGGGATATCTTTCACGGGGCATTTGCCTACGGACTGGCAAGAAAGATGCCTCTTGAAGATATTTTAAAGCTGAGCTCCATGGCTTCTGCGATCTCGGTGGAAAGTCTGGGAGGACAGAGTTCCATACCGTCTCTGGATCTGACGGAACGAAAGCTAAAGGAGCAGGAGAGATGAAAAAGACATTGATTTTACTGGCGGGGTATCCGGGCACCGGAAAGACTTATATGTGCAATAAGCTTTTGGAGCAGGAGAAGGATTTTCAGGTGATTTCCCAGGATGACATGAAGGAACAGCTTTGGGACGAATTTGGCTTTGACAACATGGAAGAAAAGACGGCTCTGGAGAATAAAAGCTGGACGCTTTACTATGAGCAGATAGAAGATGCCATGAATCAAGGGAAACGGCTGGTATCTGATTATCCTTTCAGCGAAAAGCAGAGAGGAAAGCTTAAGAGACTCTGTGAAGAATACGGATATCAGCCTGTTACGATCCGCCTGGTGGGTGATCTGGAAGTCCTTTTCGGGCGGTCAAAGCAGAGAGATCTGGACACAAGCCGCCACTTAGGCCATGTGGTGAGCCGTTATCACAAAGGGGATGTGCTTCTGGACAGGACGAAAGGCGACTGCTTTGTGGATTATGATATTTTCATGGACCGGTGCAGAAACCGGGGATACGGAGAATTCTGCCTGGGGAAACTAATCGAAGTAGATGTGACCGATTACAGCAAGATCGATTATGATAAAATATTAGGACAATTGAAAAAGTGGCTTTAGAGATAGCCGTAAACCTCATTCTATTATAGGATGGGGTTTTTTTAATAAATTCTTGCGAAAACCGCGATTAGTCTATTAGGTTTCTTGTGATTCCGTTTCTGCTGTGCTATAATTATGCTAAAATATTAAATGAATAACAAAGGAGAATTTAGTTATGAGAGAAAAAGATTTGACAAACAGGGAAATATTGATTATGAAATGTGCGTGGGGTTCAGAAAAAGAATTGTCGGTTATGGAGATGCAGGAAAGGCTGAGAGAAGAATTCGGCTGGGATGCAAAACATTCTACGCTCCGTACATTTCTTGTGGATATGGAGGGAAAAGGATTTATAACGCTCGAAAGGAGGGGGAGACATTCCTATATTAAGGTGTTGTCCGGGGAAGATGAGTATAAAAAGACCGAGACAGCAAAGATGCTGGATTTCTGGTTTGACGGGTCAAGTCAAAGGATGATGAGTGCATTGACAAATGAAGTGACCGAAGATTCGGTGGATCATCTTATGGGGGTATTAGATGAGCTGGGAGATGACTGAAATCCTTGTCCGGGTGTTTTCAGGGATTTTTTATTTATTTAAACACAACCGCCTGAAGGCAGTTTTGAACAATGCCTGTATTTGCAGCAGGCAAACGCAAAAAGTGGCGGAAATTTGAAGAAAGTAAATGTCTGTAAGACGAAAAAAATGTGTTTTTCAAAGCTATCAGGCACCAGTGCCGTTTATCTGCGGAGTTATCAGACCTAAAATCATACTACCTGAAGAACAGTACACGAAAAAGGAACTTGAGATCATCCTGCTCCATGAACTAGAACATTATAAACAGAAGGATATATTTTGGAAACCTAAAGCAGTATTTTGGGACGATCATTTCGAGCGTTGCAAGAAAAAGCGGATACCGCCAGTATCTGGCCTCTTCACTTTATGAAAACAGCAGGAGGCTGGAACTGCGGATACGGAGAACCGCCTCTATCAGGAAGATGAAGGGAGTGCCGTCGAAAAGCGCATAAATATTTTTTATGCTGCTTTTGTACTTTTAGAGCAGCAACTATTTCCGTAATATCATATTGGTATTATAAAGGATATCTCTATTTAGAAGATAAGACCTGCATCAAGATAGAAGAAAAGGCAGATTCGTCCAAGATAATGAAGGAGAAAAGAAGATCAGGAACATTATTGTCAAAGAAGAGAATCATGAAAGATGCGGTGCCGGGTAAAGAGAAAGATATATGGATTGACTGGTTGCCGGGGGGTAAAAGAATTATTGATGAGTAAGAAATTCCGAGCAGAGAAAGGGAACAGGATCCAGATGCTGCTGCTCTGTTCTGAATGCGATAGATAATCCAAAGGTAAAAATTAATGAAATCCTTGCAGGGATTATAGAGCCGGGCGGAACGCAGAATTTGTCTGTGATAACGATTATCTGCGGCACAGCTTTTTGATAGAGGAAAAAGGAGAATACCAGTTTTTACATGTTAAAAACAGGAGAAAGTGGTGTCGATATGAAAATAGTAAGATATAAAAATAGATTCATATTTTTAATAATAATCAGTTTGATTTGTGTCGGATGTCAGAGGGAAAAAGAACATTTATCAGATGTGTTCGATTTAAAAAATGACAAATTAGTGGGAGTCTATGATCCGGAATATTCTTCAACGATCGTTCAAAACGCTTAGTTTGTTTTTTATGAAACGGAAAATCAGGAAATCATTAGAATCAACAAGAAGAATCATAAAAGAACAACAATCATAAGCCCAGATGAGAAGTCGGAAGTACAAAGTGAAGGCGGATTGGAATTGTCAAAAGACAGTTTATATTACGTCCATAATAATTGTGTTTTTAAAAGCGATCTGAATGGAAAAAACATCCAAAAACTTCTTTCCGCAAAAGATAAGAAAGAAATAGAATGGATACATGGAATTAAATTATATAACAATGAAATATACTTGTTAGCCGAAGGTGATGAAGGCAATACTATTTTTCGATTCTATCCTAAGAACAAGAAAATGGAAAAGATTGCAGAAGATATAAGAAAGCCATGTTTTTCTGGGGACAATTTATATTATATAGAACATGGGGAGGTGGGAATAAATAAGGTTAACTTAAAGACTCTTAAGGGTAAGATTGTACGGGGACAAGCATGGAAAAATAAACTGCAGTATGAGGATAATATAGTTCTATATAAGGGAATTGTAGAGAATCAAGGGAAAGTATATTATATTTGCTGGGGCGAGGATGGAAAAGTAAGGCTATACGAATATAGAAATCATAAGAAAGACAAAATACAACATGGTTTTTCCAACAATTCTTATGAGTTTGTTTATAACTCCTCCATGATTGTTGGATATAACACTAATTGGGATACCTCGGAGGAAAGATATATACAAATTTATCACTTGGATTCTGAGCAGGAACAAAAGATTAAAATGCCAAATGATGATTGGTATGCTTTGCTTGTAGTAGATGACTTGTTATTTTGTGGTTATCCCGATGATAAAGATGATTTCTATCATATGATAAAAATAGATAATTAATGGGAAAACACTGGACATCCATAAAGATGTATATGACTTCAGACATGAATAATATTTTCCTGTGTGACATGGTCACAGAGTAATCACTGTATTTCAGATATGATAACACCAGATATGATATTTTAAAAAATATGAGGTGGAAAATATGAGGAAAAAAACAGTGATCATCGGCGGTGTGGCAGGCGGGGCGACGACAGCGGCCCGTCTTCGGAGAAAAGATGAGAGTATGGAAATTGTGCTTCTGGAACGGGGCGAATATATTTCCTATGCCAACTGCGGGCTTCCGTATCATGTGGGTGATGTGATCAAAAACAGGGAGTCTCTGCTTCTTCAGACTCCGGAGGCCATGAAAAAGAAATTTAACATAGACGTCAGAGTGCAGAATGAAGCCGTGAAAATTAACCCGGAAGACCAGACAGTGACCATAAAAGATTTAAAGAAGGGCATAGAATATGAGGAAAGCTACGATTATCTGGTGATCGCCACAGGCTCCTCTCCGGTCGTGCCTCCGATCCCGGGCATTGACGGACCGGATATTTATACTCTTTGGACGGTTCCGGACACAGACAGAATAAAGAAAGTCATAGAGATAAAAAAGCCGAAGACAGCAGCGGTAATCGGCGGCGGATTCATCGGCCTTGAGATGGCGGAGAATCTTAACAGGGCAGGCCTTCAAGTGAGTATTGTGGAGATGCAGGACCAGGTCATGGCACCTCTGGATTTTGAGATGGCCCAGCTCCTTCACGAAAACATAGAAATGAACGGTGTCAGCCTGCTACTGGGAGACGGCGTGGCATCTTTTGAACATAAAGACGGGAAAACGTTGATCACACTGAACAGTGGGAAGGAATTACAGACAGATATGGTCCTGCTGTCCATCGGAGTGCGTCCAAACAGCGAACTTGCGGGGGAAGCAGGTCTAAAACTTAACGGCAGAGGCGGTATTCTGGTTGATGAGATGCTCCGGACTTCCGAAGAGAATATATATGCAGTAGGCGATGTCATAGAGGTTGAAAACTATGTATTGAAAGAACCAGCAATGATTCCTTTAGCCGGACCGGCCAACAAGCAGGGAAGGATTTGTGCGGATAATATTGCAGGGGGACAGAAGAAATATAAAGGGACTCTTGGGACTTCAGTTGCTCAGGTATTTGACCTGACAGCTGGGGCAGCCGGGGTTAATGAAAAGACGCTGATCCGTAAGGGGAAGGTCCGGGGGAAGGACTATGAAACTGTACTGATCAATCAGAAATCCCATGCGGGATATTACCCTGGCGCTGTTCCGGTTACGTTAAAGCTGTTGTTTGACCTTGATGGAAATATTCTTGGCGCACAGGCAGTGGGGCAGGAAGGTGTGGATAAACGAATCGACGTGCTTGCAGGCGCCATGCGTTCTGGAAATACGATCTATAATCTGGAAGAGCTGGAGCTTGCCTATGCCCCTCCTTATTCATCAGCGAAAGATCCGGTAAATATGCTTGGCTTTACGGCAGAGAATGTTTTGGAGAAGATGGTCTCTTTCATGAGCTGCCGGGAACTGGATGACAGGATTGAAACAGAAGGATGGGAGAAGGACTTAACCATTTTGGATGTAACCGAAGAGATGGAGCGGATGGTGTTCTATATTCCGGGCTCCGTTCACATTCCGCTGGGGCAGCTGAGGCAGAGAATGTCTGAGCTGCCGAAGGACCGGCTGATCGTGACTTACTGTGCGGTTGGAGTCCGTTCCCACAACGCAGCCAGAATCCTTGAGCAGAATGGTTTTTCAGATGTAAAGGTGCTGGAAGGAGGAACAAGTTTTTATCAGTCTATGCATTATAAAGACAGCCAGTCATCTGCCTGCCGGGAAGAAGAGCAGCTGAAAGTAGCAGAGGCAGAGCCAAAAGAAGTAAGGCTTGTTGACTGCTGCGGCCTTCAGTGTCCGGGGCCGATCATGAAGGTTCACGAGACCTTAGAATCCATGGAGGATGGCGAGACGGTCAAAGTAGCAGCCACAGACATGGGATTTCCGAGGGATATTGAGTCCTGGTGCCAGAGGACAGGAAATACTTTAGTCAAGAAGGAGCGGGACGGAAAACAAAATGTAGTCTTTATAAAAAAAGGAAAAGAAGGGCAGGAATTGTGTGCGGCAGCCGCTGACGTAATCAGCGGTCAGGGCAAGACGATGGTCGTGTTCAGCGGAGATATGGATAAGGCCCTTGCATCCTTTATTATCGCCAACGGTGCCGCAGCCATGGGCAGGCCGGTCACCATGTTTTTTACCTTCTGGGGGCTGAATATTCTGAGGAAGCCGGAAAAACAGCATGTAAAAAAATCAACTGTGGAGAAGATGTTCGGAGCTATGATGCCGAGAGGAAGCAGGAAGCTTAAACTGTCCAAAATGAATATGGGCGGTATGGGAACAAAAATGATGAAGCGGGTCATGAGAGAGAAGAATGTGGAAACTCTTGAAAATCTGATGAAACAGGCCATGGAAAACGGTGTGAAGCTGGTGGCATGCACCATGTCCATGGATGTGATGGGCATCAGAAAAGAAGAGATCATTGACGGTGTGGAGTTCGCAGGAGTGGCCTCCTATTTGGGAGACGCGGAAAATTCTGATGTAAATCTTTTTATCTGAACAACAAAATGCAGCAAAACGGCATCTGTCCGTTTGCTGCATTTTATTTCAGCTGATCAGCTGTTTTAAGCCCTTTTTATCAAGGATTGTGACTCCGCCTCTGGACAGTTTTACCAGTCCTTCCGATGAAAAGTATTTCAGCATACGGCTCACAACTTCCCTGGCGCTTCCGGTGTATTTGGCGATCTGTTCATGGGTCATATGGATGTCGTCAAAACCTGTTTTTCCACTCTCATCCAGGAGAAAAATCGCAAGCCTCTGATCGAAACTCATGAACAAAATCTGCTGCATGGTCCACATCACGTCGGAAAAACGCTCGGTAGCCTGTTTATAGGTAAAGGCTTCCGCATAAATATTTTGGTCAACAATTTCGGAATATGCGCCTGCGCTGATCTGTATGATCTCACTTTCTGTTACCGCCTCCATCTGTACTTCAAAAGTGATGGCAGACAGTACGCAGGAAGCAGAAAGGACACAGACATCTCCCTGATCCAGACGGTACAGAGTGATCTCCTTTCCTTCTTCTGAGAGCATGTATGTCCGCACACTTCCGCTTTTGATGATCAGCACGCCGGTACATTCACAGTTCTGGCACCGGATAATTCCTCCCTTTTCGTAGCGGACAAGCTGAGACCACTGGGAGAGAGTCTTTTTTTCTGTTTCTTTCAGGTGCTCCCAAAAAGGAAGGGACGACTTTAAGATAGGGATGATTTCGTCTGCATGCTCCATTCGTTACCTCCAATCAATACTTTAAATTTATTTTAGCTGTCCCAAAGAGAAATAACAAGAGCTGTTTGTATGGAAATCGGTCCCTTAGATTCGTTTCAGCAAATTATGACACAAGACCCTTGTATAATTAGAAGCTGAAGGAGGGTGCAGGATGCCGATTATTAAGAAAAAAGAACCAGTGGAAGAGATATTTTTCAATGAGCTGGAAGATATCATATCATATAATATGAAACAGATGGAGCACTGCCTCACTACGATCGGAAAGAGGATGTGCGCAGAGCAGGATGAAGACTTGGAAAAAAAGACCGGAAGAACGATCATAGAGAGCACGATTTTAAAAGAATGTATGCTGTGCCGGGAAAAAGATAAGTGCCGGCTGACTCTCGACGACAGGGACAAGCTGGGGGAACTTCTGGAGAAGCAGGGAGGCCTCAGTGTGCAGAATATCCGCTCTGTCTGCAAATGCCAGCGGGAGAAGGAGTGGGTGGAAGAGATCAATACGATCTATGAAAGGGAGCTTTTTTTGTATGCCTCTGAACAGCGTTTTATCGAAATGCGCAGGATGATCGGGGAACAGTACATAGAGGCGGGAAGGATGTTTAAAAGCTTCTCGGCCCAGAAATATCAGCTGTCCGGAGTCCGCCCCATGCAGGAAGTTATTGAGAAGGGGCTGAAAGCCCATCATCTGAAAGTGAAAAAGGTGTACATATATGAAGATGACATGAGGGGAAAGCAGATTTACCTGTTTTTAAAAGCCCAGAAGGGAAGGGAAGTAACGACCAAAGAAGTAGCCCGGTGGCTGTCGGTCATTTTACAGGAAAAACTTCAGCCGCTGCCCAACGGTAAGCAGGCCATCGGAGAGAACTATGAGATGATGGGGGTGCAGGCGGCGACCAAATTTCATGTGCTGACAGGGGTGATCTCCAGGGCGGAGAAAGAAGATATGAAAAATGGGGATAATTTTTCTATGGGTACTGTGGGAAATCACAGGTTTGTCTCTATGATCTCCGACGGCATGGGCACAGGAACCGCTGCAAACAGAGACAGCAAAGCGGTGATCGAGACACTGGAGGAACTTCTGGAGGTGGGATTGGACGAGAAAAGAGCCGTCCAGCTTCTGCAGTCTATTTTTGTGTTCTGGCCGGAGAAGGAGCGCTATTCGACCCTTGATTATCTGCAGATCGATCTGCACGCCGGAATCGGTAGTTTTCTCAAATTGGGTGCCTGCCCGTGTTTCCTTAAGCGGAATGGACAGGTGGAGATGGTGCAGCTTCCAAGCCTGCCGGTAGGTGTTTTAAAGGAAAAGACACTGCCGATACACCGGAAGAAGCTGGAGGCGGAAGATTTCATTTTACAGGTCAGCGACGGCATCATTGACTCCATGGGCGAAAAAGGAGTGGAACTGCTGATGGAGTATATGAAGCAGATCCATACCACACGGCCCCAGGGATTTGTGGATGAACTGATGGAGAAAATCGAAAAAACCGAGGGATACGAAAAAAAGGATGACATGACGATGATCGGTCTCGGAATTTGGGATAAGTATTGAATCCTTGGATTGGGAATGATAAAGTATTGATATGGATAAAGTACGAAAGTTTATGGAAAAACATCATATGATCGGTCAGGGAGACTTTATCGCTGTGGGAGTCTCCGGGGGAGCAGACTCTGTGTGCCTGCTCCTGCTTTTATGTGAGCTTAAGCAGGAGTATGATCTTGAGCTCTGCGCAGTCCATATCAATCACGGTATCCGCAGGGAAGCGTTCAAAGACCAGGAATTTGTGGAAAACTTATGCCGTCGGCGGAAGGTGCCGTGGATAACTTTTTCAGAAGATGTGAAAGGCATAGCTGAAAAACAATCTATGTCTCTGGAAGAGGCAGGGCGGATGATCCGCTACCAGTGTTTTAGGAAAGTTCTGGATATGCACGGAGGCGGAAAGATTGCAGTGGCTCATCACCAGAATGACCAGGCGGAGACGATGCTTTACCGGATGTCCAGGGGGACCGGAATACAGGGACTGAAAGGGATGGAAGCCGTCCGGGCAGATGTGATCCGGCCTCTATTGTGCCTTAAGAAAGAGGAAATTCTTGCTTATTTAAAAGAAAAGGGCCAAGACTGGATGGAGGACGCCAGTAATGAAGATAATACGTTTGCCAGGAATAAGATCCGTAATCAGGTTATTCCGGCGCTCACAAAAGTCAATGCAAGGGCGGTGGAACATATCGTTTCATTGTCTGAAGAAATCGAAGAGTGGAGCCGGTATTTAGAAGAGCAGCTGTCTGAGGCATGGAAAGCCTGTGTAAAGCAGGAAGGGAAGGGAAGTCTCATCGATACTGGCCGGTTTCTGGAGGAACCGGAGCCGATCAGGAGGCTTTTGGCAAAACAGGTTATAGAACAGACCGCAGGCAGAAAAAAGGATATTGAGAAGGTCCATATCCAGAGTTTCTGTGATCTGGCTTTCAGGGAAACCGGGAAATCCATCGATCTTCCATATGGACTTATTGGGAGAAAAACATACGGGGGACTCTTGGTGGAGGAAAAGCAGACAAGAGCAGAAACAGGGACTGCGGGACAGCTGGTCCTGACCGAGACGGACCGGTATGAAAAAATGGAGGAAAAAGATTTTACCAAAATCATTGATTATGATAAAATAGACAAAGACATCCAACTGCGGTACAGAAAGCCAGGAGATTTTTTTGTATTTTCAAAAGATGGAAAGAGTAAGTCTCTGAGCCGGTTTTTTATTGACCAGAAAATCCCGCGGGAAGAGCGGGACCGGATACCGCTTGCGGCAGACGGAAGCCGGATCATATGGATCATCGGTCACCGCCTGAGCGAGTTTTATAAGGTTTCTGAAAAAACGAAAAGATATTTAAGATTGGAATACAATTAGGAGGAAAACATTAAAATGGAACATGCAGAGATTAGAGAGTTGATCTCAGAGGAAGCTGTGGATAAGAGAATCAAGGAGATGGGAGCTCAGATCAGCAAAGATTATGCGGGGAAAGAAGTACATTTGATCGCGATCTTAAAAGGCGGCGTCTTTTTTGCGTGTGAGCTCGCCAAGAGGATCACAGTCCCTGTTACGATTGATTTTATGTCCGTGTCCAGCTACGGAGATTCCAGAGAGTCTTCCGGTATCGTAAAGATTGCCAAGGATCTGGATGAACCGATCGAGGATAAGGAAGTTCTGATCGTGGAAGATATCATTGATTCCGGAAAAACACTGAACCACTTAAAGCCAATGCTTTTGAGCAGAAAACCTAAAAGCATAAAGATCTGCACCCTTTTAAATAAACCGGAGCGCCGGGAGGTGGATGTGGAAGTGGCATATACAGGATTTGACGTGCCGGATGAGTTTGTCGTGGGCTATGGCCTGGATTTTGCTCAGAATTACAGGAATCTTCCATATATCGGAGTCGCAGAAGAATAGCAGAGAGGAGACAGTAAGTTGAACCCAAGAAGAGGAAACAGCAATTTTTTGTTCCTTGCAGTCATCTTATGTCTGGGGATTATTTATTTTTCCAGGATGATGAACAGCAGCGAGGACAATTATAATTACGCACAGTTCCGTCAGGACGCAAAAGCGGGGCAGGTTGTGGGAATCACCATGAAGCAGAACAAAGAGGTCCCAACCGGCACTATGACGGTAGAGTTAAAAAATGAAGTGTATAAAAACTGTAATATTACCGACGTTGACGCGGCGGTAAAAGAGATCGAGAATAAATATCCGAATCTCTACAAAAAAATGGTAGTGAAGCCGATCGACCGGAGCGGGGACTGGATCACGACCCTGCTGCCGAACCTTTTGATGGTGGGAATCCTTGTATTTTTCCTGATCATGATGATGAAGCAGAATGGCGGCGGCGGAAAAATGATGGATTTCGGAAAGAGCCGTGCCAAGATGGCAAATCCGGACGGCCCCAAAGTTACATTTGACGATGTGGCGGGTCTTACCGAGGAAAAAGAAGAACTGGAAGAAGTGGTGGATTTCTTAAAAGATCCCAAGAAGTTTATCGGCATCGGGGCAAGAATCCCGAAAGGTGTCCTCTTAGTAGGACCTCCGGGAACCGGTAAGACACTGATAGCAAAAGCCGTTGCCGGAGAGGCCAATGTTCCGTTTTTCAGCATTTCAGGTTCTGATTTCGTTGAGATGTTTGTCGGTGTCGGGGCTGCCAGGGTCAGAGACTTGTTTGGAGAGGCAAAGAAGAACGCGCCATGTATTATTTTTATTGACGAGATCGACGCGGTGGCCAGACGGAGAGGTTCCGGACTGGGCGGCGGCCATGACGAGAGGGAACAGACCTTAAACCAGATGCTTGTGGAAATGGACGGTTTCGGCGTCAATGAAGGCATTATTGTCATCGCAGCTACGAACCGTGTGGATATCCTCGACCCGGCAATCCTCCGTCCGGGCAGATTTGACCGGAAAGTCGGCGTGGGACGTCCGGATGTCAAAGGAAGAGAAGATATCCTTAAGATCCATGCTAAGAAGAAGCCATTGGGCGATGATGTGGATCTCCACGAGATCGCCAGAACGACAGCGGGATTCGTGGGCGCAGATCTGGAAAACCTGATGAACGAAGCGGCCATCCAGGCGGCCAAAAATAACCGGGGATACATTGTGAAAGAAGACATTGACAAATCCTTTATCAAGGTGGGCATCGGCACAGAGAAAAAGAGCCGTGTTGTCCCTGAGAGCGAGCGGAGGATTACGGCTTACCACGAGGCAGGCCATGCAATCCTGTTCCACGTGCTTCCGGATATGGGACCGGTCTATACGGTTTCCATCATACCGACCGGCGTTGGCGCGGCGGGATATACGATGCCGCTTCCTGAAAACGACAATATCTTTAACACGAAAAATAAAATGCTGCACAATATCATGGTAAGTCTCGGAGGAAGAATCGCAGAAGAGCTGATCTTTGAAGATATCACGACCGGAGCCTCCCAGGATATCAAGCAGGTTACCCAGCTTGCCAGATCTATGGTCACAGAGTACGGAATGTCAGACCGTCTCGGCCTGATCAATTATGACAGCGGAGAAGGGGATGAAGTCTTCCTCGGAAAAGAAATCGGTCAGCCCCGCCCGTACGGAGAGCGGGTGGCGACCATCATCGATGAGGAAGTAAAAGACATCGTGGATGACTGCTATAAGAAAGCCAGAGCGATCATCGAAGAGCATATGGAAGTGCTCCACAGCTGTGCAAAACTGCTGTTGGAAAAAGAACGAATCAATCAGAGTGAATTTGAAACCTTGTTTGAAGGTACAGAAGCGTGACATTTTTACCAGTTCTGCGGCTTGCTGTCTCAGGAAGGTAAGATTTTCTAACTTTCAACAAAGTTTCTCCGGCGGCCCGTTCGGAACTCGCTGACGCTCAGACAGCCTCACTGCGCTTCGCGTACCGCCTCCGAACCTTCGTTGAAAGAAGAAAAGCTAACCTTCCTTCGAATGCAATGCCTCCGAACTGGTAAAAATGGACATAATGTCTGCTGGACAAGTATTCTTTGAACAAAAGAAGCTATCCAATGATATTTTTTAGCACTATTAGAGGAGCACATTTCAAAGCGTGACGGAAATAGTGGTAAAAAACTCATACCCACAGGGCACACCGTATTTTATACCCTTCGGGTGGATGTGCTTCGCACAATAAGGTATAAAAAAACTGCCGTACTAAAAAGGTGCGGCAGTTTTTTGCACGAAATGGACGAAATATCTTCTGGAGAAGGCTGATAAATAAAGAAATCTTACATTGAATAGCCCTTTTTATTCAATAATACCTTTCCAGCAGACATTATGTCCATTTTCTATATGATTGGAGTGAGGCATTCTAAGAGCCGAACGGAAATCATGTGGAAAATGTCATAGGTTATTGGATATGTTCACTTTTCTACGCGCTTCTTTCCGTTTTTCCATGGCATCTACGCAGATCGTGCAGGCTGCATCCCCGGTGATGTTGACGGTGGTTCTCGCCATATCGAGGATACGGTCGACTCCTGCTACGAGGGCGATTCCCTCTAAAGGAAGCCCGACACTCTGAAGCACCATGGCAAGCATGATGACCCCGGACCCCGGAACTCCGGCGGTTCCTATGGAAGCCAGGGTCGTCGTCAGAATGACCATCAGCTGCTGGGTTAATGTCAGATGTACACCGAAGATCTGGGCAATGAAAATAGCGCTGACTCCCTGGTAGATTGCGGTACCGTCCATATTGATCGTAGCGCCAAGCGGCAGGACGAAGCTTGCGATCTCTTTTCTGGCACCAAGTTTTTCTGTACATTCATAGTTAAACGGCAGAGTGCCCACACTGCTGGCACTGGAAAACGCAAATAGCATGGCCGGGCTCTGTTCCTTAAAGAATCTGAGCGGGCTGATGCCGCTGAATCCTTTGACCGCGCTGGAATAAACTACAACCATATGCACGATGCTGGCAAGATAGGCCACTCCGATCAATTTCAGAAGAGGAAGCAGTACGGACGGACCATTTGCGGCCACGACCGGAGTGATCAGTGCGAACACGCCAATCGGCGAAAGGTTGATGATGAGGCCCATAATGTTGATGCAGACTTCGGAAAGACTCTCCACAAGGTCTGCCGCGGGTTTTCCCTTGTCACCGGCAATGATGATGCCGAATCCGAAAAACAGTGCGATGACAATGACCTGGAGCATTGTGGCGCTGACTAAAGGCTCGACTGCGTTTGACGGAAAGATATTTACAAGGGTTTCGATAAGAGAAGGAGCCTTGGTAGCGCCTTCGTATGCCTCCAGAGAGGAGCTGTTCATTACATAGCCGCCGCCTACGTTCAGTACATTTGCGAACAGCAGGCCGAATGTAACCGCAAATGCGGTGGTAACGATGTAAAAGCAGATGGTTTTTCCTCCGATGGAACCTACCTTTTTGATGTCCTGGAGAGAGACGACCCCCTGGATGATAGAGAACAGGACCACAGGGACGACGATCATTTTGATCAGATTCAGAAAAATAGTCCCGAACGGCTGAATGTAATTCTCAGCGATCTTCGGATGGCCCTGAAGCAGAAGACCGGACAGGATACCTAAGAATAGAGCTGTCAGGATCATCACGGTCAGGGATAATTTCTTTTTTTGTTTTTTTGTATTCATACTTTCTTTTCTCCTAAATTTGTAGTATAGCCACGAAATATTTTAAAGGAAAAAGGCGGAAAAAACAATGAGATTCATCGGAATTCTCAAAAAATACTTGCATTTTCATATTTCATACAGTATAATTTTAAATTGTCAGGAACACGGTGGGATTCCCGAGTGGCCAAAGGGGGCAGACTGTAAATCTGTTGGCAACGCCTTCGAAGGTTCGAATCCTTCTCCCACCATCAGCCGTTGTGGCGGAACTGGCAGACGCACAGGACTTAAAATCCTGCGGGACTTATACTCCCGTACCGGTTCGATTCCGGTCAACGGCATTGAGCACTTATTAAAAGTGCTGCTTAATTTCATATGTGGGCGTAGCTCAGCTGGATAGAGCGTCTGGCTACGGACCAGAAGGTCGGGAGTTCGAATCTTCTCGCCCACGTAAAACCCTTATAAATCATTGATTTATAAGGGTTTTTTGTGCAGTATTATTTATTATAAAAGTTCGGAAAAAATGACGGAAAAATACCTATTTTGTATGATGAGAGGTTTACTTTACAGAAATGTTGTGGTATAATTCATAACTGTGAATGAAATGTAACAATACTGTAATAAACATAAAATTAATATAAAATATCGAAGTAGGAAGGTAACATCTTTATGAAGTCAATATTAAAAAAGACAGCAATATGTCTGCTCGTCTTTTCTATGATCATTACATCAGGATTGGCAGCTCCGAAAAAGGAAGTTCATGCAGCACAGGGTACATACGGCGGACGGATATGGAAATCATGGGTAAAACTGAGAAAGTCCAAATCTAAAAAATCGAAGGTGATCCGTAAAATTTCAAAAGGAGAACCTGTGCAGGTTCATTATACGAGCGGGAAATGGAGAAAGGTTACATACAAAGGCAAGACAGGATTTGTCCTGAAAAAATATGTGTATATTAACACAAATGCTCCTGAACTGTCAGGAAGCCAAGAAGAAAAAGGACAGACAGTGGCAGCCTTTGCCCAGCGTTTTGTAGGAAACCCATATGTATGGGGAGGAACAAATTTAAACAGCGGTGCCGACTGCTCTGGTTTTGTCGGAGGAGTATACCGTTCCTTCGGATATAAGCTTCCGAGAACGTCTTCGGACCTCAGAAAAGCGGGCAGAAAGGTATCTTATAAAAACAAGCAGCCTGGAGATCTGATTTGTTACAGCGGCCATGTAGCCATGTACATAGGCAACGGTAAGATCGTCCATGCCAGCACAAGAAAAACAGGGATTAAGATTTCTCCGAGAGCCAACTACAGAAAAGTAGTAGCCGTGAGGAGAATCGTAAGAGAATAGATCAAACAAAATGTGCAAGAGAAATCCTGCACATTTTTTTTCATGTTCTCATAATGTTTTGATAGAAGGAGGAGCGTATGAAATCAATCTTATTTGTCAATGGATGTATCAGAGGAGAAGAATCCAGGACATTGCTGATGGCCAGACGGTTTCTTGACTGTCTGAGAGGGAAATATGAGATCACAGAGGTGAACGGCCTTTGTCTGCCGCTGGACCGTGAGGCACTAAAAAAGAGGGACCGTCTGGCAGCTCAGGGGAATTGGGATGATCCGGTGTTTGATGAGGCCAGGACATTTCTGGAGGCGGATATCGTTGTGCTTGCGGCTCCGTTCTGGGAAGGAACATTTCCGGCTGCCGTACACGCTTATATTGAACAGATCTGTGTCACAGGTCTGACGTTTGGATACAGGGAGGACGGAACCGCAGAAGGTTACGGAAAGGCAAAGAGAGCCATATTCTTTTCCACAAGAGGAGGAATTTATTCTGAGGGTCCGAATAAGAAGGACGACCACGCCGGAAAATTCCTTGATTCTGTCTTTCGGATGCTTGGAATCCAGAGGACAGATGTGGTGACCGCAGAAGGACTTGATATCATTGGAAATGATGTGGGACTCATCATGGATCAGGCAGTGAGAGAGGCAGAACTGCTGGCAGGGACTTTTTAGGGAAATGAGAATGAATCTTTTCCAAAACATGGACGCAATAACTTGAAAAACATGATAAAATACGGTTATATAAATATAATAGAATTCAAAAGACAAGAAAAGAGGCGGCAGTTATGTTAAACGTAGAACATTTATCATACCGGATTAATGAAAACGGTGCAGATGTGCAGATACTGGATGATGTGAGTTTCTCTGTAGATGACGGGGAAATGCTTGTTGTCACAGGACCCAATGGCGGAGGCAAGTCCACCATCGCAAAGATTTTAATGGGGATAGAAAAAGCAAGCGGAGGTAAAATCTCTCTGGACGGAGAGGATATCACAGACTATACCATAGACCAGAGGGCAGAAGCAGGCATAGGATTTGCATTCCAGCAGCCTCCAAGATTTAAAGGGCTGACGGCTTCCAGGCTTCTCTCTCTCGCGGCAGGGGAGAAACTGAAGGACGAGCGGTGCTGTGAATTGCTGAGCAGTGTCGGGCTCTGCGGAATGGAATATAAAGACAGGGAAGTGGACGCTACTTTGTCAGGGGGCGAGATGAAGAGGATTGAGATCGCCACGGTATTTGCAAAAGATCATAAAATATGTATTTTTGATGAACCGGAGGCAGGAATCGATCTTTGGAGTTTTGCCATGCTGATCAAAGAATTTGAAAAGATTCACAGAGAAAACAAGGCAAGTCTCATTCTGATTTCCCATCAGGAGAGGATTATCCGGATGGCAGACCGCATCATGATCATCAGGGACGGCCGGGTAGAAGAGATCGGGACGAAAGAAGAGGTCTATCCTCATCTCATGGCAGAAGAATCTGAAGAGCAGTGTGCTTTTATGCAGGAATAGGAGGATAAGGACATGAAATTAGACCAAATAACGGCCGGAGTGCTGGAGGCTATCGACGGCCAGGGGTTTGTACAGAAAGGTGCTTATAACCTGCGTCAGAACGGACAGGCAGTATGTCACGGCGACAGTGAGAATGTGCGCATCGTAAAGAAACAGGACAAGCCCGGGATTGATATCTTTATCAGCGGGAAGACAAAAGGTGAGGCGGTGCATATACCGGTGGTTGTTTCTGCTTCCGGCATCACAGATGTGGTTTATAATGACTTTTATATCGAGGATGGTGCAGATGTTCTTATTGTGGCAGGATGCGGCATTCACAATGACGGGGACGAGGAGAGCAGGCATGACGGCATTCATGCATTCCATGTGGGCAGCCATGCCAATGTACGGTATGAGGAGCGCCATTACGGGGAAGGAAAAGGAACCGGAGGCAGGGTTTTAAATCCTGTCACGAAAATATATGTGGAGGAAGATTCTGTTTTTACGCTGGATACGACTCAGATCAAAGGGGTTGATTCGACGATACGGGAGACACATGTGGAGATGGGGGCAGGGTCCAAACTCTATGTAATGGAAAAACTTATGACACATGGAAACCAGCAGGCAATATCAAACATGGATGTACAGTTAAACGGGGAGGAGAGTTCTGCACAGATCATATCCCGGTCTGTCGCCAAAGACACATCTACCCAGGTCTTTCATCCGAAAGCCATCGGAAATGCGCTGTGCCACGCACACGTGCAGTGTGATTCTATTATCATGGATGATGCAAAGATCAGTTCTATTCCTGAGATCAACGCAAACCATGTGGATGCCCAGATTATACACGAGGCAGCCATCGGGCGTATCAATAATGATCAGCTTATCAAACTGCGCACTTTTGGAATGACTGGAGAAGAGGCAGAAGCAGTGATTATAGAGGACTTTTTAAAATAATCTTTAAAACAACAGGGGGAGAATAAGGGGGAGTATCAGGATGCTGGAATCAAGGGAAAATTATCTGGAAGCTATCTTAATGTTAAAACAGGAATTAGGGCAGGTGCGCTCTATCGATATCGCCAGAAAATTAAATTACAGCAAGCCAAGCGTCAGCCGTGCGGTCGGGATTTTGAAAAAAGGGGGGTATATTCTCGTGGATGCAAAAGGATATATATCCCTTACCTCCGAAGGGCTTAAAAAGGCCGAGTCGATCTACGAGAGACATAGGACGCTGACTTCGCTTTTTGTTCAGATTGCGGGAGTGCCGGAACATGTGGCCGAGGAAGATGCATGCCGGTGTGAACATGTTCTGAGTGCCCAGACTTTTCAGGGAATTAAAATGTTTTTAAATGAAAATGGTATATGCTGAAGAAAGGGTGTATAATTAAGAGGAAGATAAGACAAACAGCTGTGCAAGGAGGTAGCAGTATGGGAAGACTCGAAGGAAAAGTTGCAATCATTACCGGTGGGAATTCCGGCGTAGGTGAACAGACGGCAAAGCGGTTTGCAAAGGAAGGTGCCAAAGTCGTTATCACTGCCCGGAGAAAGGAAAAGCTTGAATCTGTGGCTGCTGATATAGAGGCTGACGGAGGCACAGTGCTGGCACTGCAGGGTGATATTTCTGTCCCGGGAGACGGCAAAAGAATCGTAGAAGCAGCCGCAGAGCATTTCGGTACGTTGGATATTCTGGTGAATAATGCCGGGGTGCTGGACGAAGGTCTGCTTCCCATCGATAAAGTAGCGGACAGCGAGATCGACAGAATCATTGACATCAACACAAAGGGAACGATGTATTTTATCCGTGCAGCGCTGGAAATCATGCTGAAAAATAAGAGCGGATCTATCGTCAATGTGGACAGCATTGCAGGATTGAACGGGGGCGGAGGAGCTGCCTACGTGGCTTCCAAGGCGGCAGGCCTGGGTATTACCAAACACACGGCTATGCGGTGTGCAAAAGACGGGGTTCGGTGCAATGCCATTTGTCCGGGCATGATCAAGACTCCGATGACAGCCGGACAGACGATGGATTCTATGGACCCGGATATGATGGGGGCCATGGCTGTGCATTCTGATCTAAGGCTTCCAGCATGTTCAGCAGAAGACGTGGCAAACTCAATCTTATTTTTGGCCAGTGATGAATCTGCTCCTGTTACCGGACAGTGTATCGTGCTGGATTACGGCGCAAACCTCTAAGAATTATATGGGCCTGGGATTTTCTCATAGGAGAAGATCCCAGGCCCTTTTTCATTCCATAGGAAAGCTGCAAAGCTGTCAAGCTCCTCAAAGCTTGCCTGCTTTGTTCTTCAAAGCAGAAAGTTCAGAACAATAGCAGACGTGATTGTTCTCATTATTTTTCGCGGAGTACAGTGCCTTGTCAGCATTGGACCATAGAGTTTGAAAGTCTTTTCCGTGCTCAGGATAAAAACCGATTCCCACAGAGACACATACATTGCCGTCAAGGTTCAAGTCCTCCTGGCGGGAGTTCCAGTTCTCAAAAAACAGTGCCAGCAATTCTTCAAGTCTGTGTTTATGTATAGAAAGACAGGATATATAAGTAATAAACTCATCACCGCCTATCCTTCCGTTGACTGCTTTTGGAAAAGTTTTTTGAAGACTCTTGGCGAGGGATACCAGTATCTTGTCTCCAAAAGGATGACCGTACTGGTCGTTGTAGATCTTAAAGTTATCAATATCCATGGCAATCAGGACGCCTGAAGGTCTTTGCTTCATCTGCTTATCGATATGATCCTCCATGCAGCGGCGGCTCATCAGTCCGGTCAGATAGTCAAATTGGGAATAATAAATGGTCTTTTTGTCTACACGGCTGAAATCCGGTACAGAGCGGTGAAGATGAAGTAGCTGCCATCCACTGTCCGAATACTCCGTAATCATGCTGAAACGAAGATGGACAGACGGCAGATTTGTTCCGCTGTTCCTCCTGCTGAGTTTAATTTCGCCGGTTATGAGAAAAAGATTCTCGCGCAGGCAGGAAGATTCATACCATTCTTTGTCAATTAAAAAAGTATGTTCAGCACGGGGAGCTCCAAAGGTTTTGAGAAACTCAAGGGAACTTTGACAAAATTCTCCGAGGCCTGTGCCAATCTCTGTCATACGAAGATCCAGAAATTTGTCAATTCCCTCTTTCTTATTGTCTATGAGATAACTATGCCAGAGAAAGCGGCAAAACTCCTCTGCAGATTTCAAGTTTTTCATTCACTTCGACCTTCCATACATTACCAGCCATGAAATGGGCAGAAATGTAGACTTTTTTCGTCGTTAATGATACTATTTTTATAGAGTGAATCCGAGACAGCAAACGTACCGGATTCAAAGATTGTTCCGCATTTATTTTTTTACGGGATGATCCGGATACTATAAAAAACAAACGGGTAAAAAAGTCTACTTTTTTTACCACATTTCTGTGTTTATGAGCGGCCTTCTTCTGCCTGCCGGACCCATTTAAAAAATGTGTTGTGAGTGGTTCCGAGTTGTTTAGCAGATTCCCGGCCGCTTATTTTTTCTGCCTTCCAGAGTGTATAAATGCGGTCAAACTCCTTTGGTATTTCTTTGGGAGGACGTCCAAAACTGACGCCTCTGGCTTTGGCTACGGCAATCCCCTCGGCCTGCCGTTTTCTGATCTGTTCCCGTTCTGTCTGTGCAACGTAAGAAAGGATCTGCAGCACCAGATCCGATATAAAGACACCTGTTAGGTCCAGAGCATTTTTACCGCGGGTATCCAGCAGCGGAAGGTCAGTGACAACGATGTCGGCCTTCTTGTGTTTGGTAATAGTACGCCACTCTTCGATAATCTCTTCATAGTTCCTGCCCAGGCGGTCAATGGACTTTACAAAAAGAGTATCTCCCGGCCGTAGCTTTCTTAGCAGTTTCTTATAAAGAGGACGGTTAAAATCCTTTCCCGACTGCCGGTCAATAAAAATGTTTTGTTTAGGTATTTTCAGGTCCTTCATCACTGCGAGCTGCCGTTCCACATTCTGATCTTTGGACGATACCCTGACATATCCATAATCCATTTCTCTCCCTCCTTCTACAAAATGTGACAGAATCATTATCCCATATGGAACAGCATAAATAAAAAGGTAATATATGCCGCAGAAAAAATAACTGGACTCTGTTTTCTCTCCGTGTGTTAAAATATTATTAAAACTGTACAGTATATGAAAAAGGAGGTGCAGGAAAAATGATAGAATTACCGGAAGCTCTGGCAAGGGCAGATGAATTGAAGAGTGAACTCAAAGGAAAGAGGGCAGAGAAAGTCTGGCCGCCGTCTTCTCCGCACAAGTTCTGCTGGTTTAACGGGGAAGCGTCATCTTATGACGATATGCTGAGTGGAAGGAAGGTGGTCGATGCACAGGGGTTCGGGATCTTTGCCGAGATTATTTTTGAAGGAGATCTAAGAGTTTGTTTCAATGACGGTGTGAATGTAAGGATCTTCGGGGAAGGGGATAACATACCCGGAAAGTATCAGCTTAGGATCGACTTCTCGGACGGAACTGTTCTTGTTTTTACAGTAGCGATGTATGGGAGCATTGCATGTGCAGACGGAAGTTATGACAATGAATATTATATTGTAAGTAAAAACAGCATATCGCCCATCTCACCGGAGTTTGACCATACCTATTTTTTCGGCCTTCTGGATTCAGCCAAACCGAACTTGAGCGCAAAGGCTTTTCTTGCTACAAAACAACGGATACCGGGGCTGGGAAACGGTGTCCTTCAGGATATCCTGTTTGAAGCGGGAATTCATCCAAAGAAAAAGATCGGCAGTTTTACAGAACATGAAAAGGAACTCCTTTTTGTGAGTATAAAAGAAGTATTGTCTGAAATGGTGCGTCTCAGAGGAAGAGATACAGAGAAGGATCTCTGGGGTAATCCCGGGGGCTATAAGACGAAACTCTCCAAGAACACATATAAAGACGGATGTCCGAAGTGCGGCGGAGAGATTACAAAGGCTGCTTATCTGGGAGGTACAGTATATTTCTGCCCTGAATGCCAGACATAAAAATACCTGAGACACCTTTTGAATCAGGAGTCTCAGGGAAGTATGATATTTGATGAGAATAGACTGCAGACACGTGTTTAGTCCGTCCGTTCATCTCCTTCAAAGAACAGGGCAACGGTTCCCGGACCCGTATGGGCTCCGATGACAGTTCCCACGCTGTTGATTACTACAGGGCCGTTCAGCTTAGGAAATGCAGCTTCGATCAGGTCCGCAACCTGTCTGGCATCTTCAAAGCAGGCGGAGTTGGAAAT
>NZ_FR889184.1:21932-63813 GCF_000432215.1 Anaerostipes sp. CAG:276 | reverse complement strand
TTAATGGCCCGCTTTTTTGTCCGAATCTTAGCGCGGGGGATCAGGTGTCCCTCAGAATCCATATTCAGCAGAGGACAGATGCCGAGCATCGTGCCGATAAAGCCTGAGGTCTTGGAAATCCTTCCTCCGCGGATGTAGGATGTGAGATCTGTGGAGAAAAACCAGTGGTGGATCTTCAGTCTGTTGGAGACAGTCCATTCATACACATCCCGGATGCTGTCCCCGCGGTCTCTCAGATCTGCGGCCATATCTACGAGCAGTCCATAGCCAGAAGATGCGCCCAGAGAATCCACAAGAAGGATTTGACGGTCTGGGTAGATTTCTAATAGTTCCTCTCTGGCAATATTGGCAGAATTAAATGTACCGGAGATTCCGGAAGACAGGCTGATATGCAGGATATCCTGACCATTCTTTAGGAACGGTTCGAAAAATTCGATATATTCTTCTACATTTACCTGGGAGGTGCCTGCCAGAGCACCTTCCTGTATTTTCTTATAGAACTCTTCAAACGAAATACTTTTTCCCAGATCATCCATGTAATCCTTGCCGTCTAAATTAACATGAAAACATACATAAGGAATATTACGCCGTTCAAAATAATTTTTTTCCATATCTGCTGTGGAACAGCAGGTCAAAACAAATGGTTCCATAGTAATCCCTTTTCTCTTTCTTTAAGTCATTTATCTGTTGTTTCCTATTATAAAGGAAATTCCAGAAATTATCAAACCGGTGCCTGTATACAGCGAAAACTTGTCTTGTTAATAAAATATGAATAATTATTACGAAAATATTACAAAATGCTTTACAATATTATTACGACGTGCTATAATTCATAAATGTAAACGAAATGTAATAATTACGTAATATATAGAAAGAAATTGAGTGAGGATACAATGAAAGCAATCGCAAAGAGAACCGCAATGTTTGCAGTTGCATGTTTAATGATAACAGGTACGGCGGCAGCATCGCTTCCGGAAAAAGAAGTGCAGGCAGCCTCGGGTTATACCGGATATATTAAAAGTGCGACTACAAGTTTAAAAAGGAGCAAATCAAAAAAGTCAAAGACATTGGCCAGAATCAAAAAGGGAAAGAAAGTCACCGTTTATTATACAAGCGGCAGCTGGAGGAAGATTTCCTATAAGGGAAAGAAAGGATTTGTCCCGAAAAAACGTGTAAAGATAAGCACAAAAGCACCGAAGCTCAAGGGAAGCAAAAAAACAAAAGGAAAGACAGTGGCAAGTTTCGCCAAAAGGTTTGTAGGAAATCCTTACCGCTGGGGCGGAACAAATTTAAATACAGGAGCAGACTGCTCCGGCTTTACAAAAGCCGTCTACCGTTCTTTTGGATATAATATCCCGAGAACTTCCTCCTCTCAGAGAAGAGCGGGGAAAAAGGTTTCTTATAAGAAGAAACAGCCGGGAGATCTGATCTGCTACAGCGGACATGTAGCCATCTATATCGGAGGCGGAAAGATCGTACATGCAAGTTCCAGAAAGACCGGCATCAAGATCTCACCAAAAGCGAATTACAGGAAAGTCGTCTCTGTACGGCGGATTGTAAGATAAATACCGGGAGATAAATATCAAACCGGCTAAAGAAAAAAAGCCCATGGAATCATTACCCCCTATCCTAAACTTATGATTCCAGGGCTTTTTTTCCATGTTCAGAAAGGGTTAGGCGTAGTAAAATAGAGAAAACATTCGCTAATTTTAAAAATTATACTAATTGTACCGATATAAGTGCAAAAACTGATTTTATGAGATATATACAAAACCGGTGAAGGATATTATGATTAATACATAAGCAAGACGCTTGCTTAACTTCATCGGTTTTATTCATTGAAGGAGGCCTACGAGATGAATAATTTACAGGAAAAAGTAATACGTAGAATGATTGATACGTATGGTTTTTTCACCACTGATGAACTTTCTGAAATGACAGGAGTTTCTGTCAGCAGCATCAAACACTCTTTAAGCGATATCAGCCGTGAGATAGAGAAGTATGAAGCAAAACTATTGACGGCACCGCGAAAAGGACTGTGTTTGGTCGCAACGGAAGAACAGAGGGAAATGATCCTGGATGACCTCAATGAATATGCCAACAAAGATCCGGAATCATTCTACTACCGAAAGAACTACATATTAGATACGTTATTTTACTATCCGGCCAAATATACGATTCAGCTTTTCTCCGAAGAGC
Source organism: Anaerostipes sp. CAG:276 (assembly GCF_000432215.1). Classification (NCBI taxonomy): domain Bacteria; kingdom Bacillati; phylum Bacillota; class Clostridia; order Lachnospirales; family Lachnospiraceae; genus Anaerostipes; species Anaerostipes sp. CAG:276. The sequence goes on along the minus strand of NZ_FR889184.1, from coordinate 61,614 downwards.
TGTGTGTGAGCAGGAATATCATTCAGAAAGATCTGAAGCATATTGAAGACTATTTAAGTGAGTTTAACCTGACACTTACAAAAGTAAGGAATCAGGGGATTCAGATCAAGGGAGATGAATTTGATCTAAGACAGGCAATTGTGGATTCTGAAAACAAAAAGTATTGGAAACACGCCTATATTGAAAAACTGCCTGAAAACTTAGACTACCGAATCAGCAAACGGGCCTACACCTTTTTTACCGACCATTATCCAAAAGAAAACATTATGAAGGTGCAGGACAGCCTCCGGAAGGCAGAGGAGTTTTTAAATCAAATCTTTGTGGATATCTCTTTTTGCCGGCTGACGGAATATTTATTACTGACAATCAACCGTATCGGGGAAGGGAAAATCCTCCAAAACGCGGGAAGCCGAAAGATGACCAAGTTAGATACTTCTTTCCTCGATGCGGCTCGGTTGATATTAGATGAAATTATTCCTCAAGACGGAGACATGTCATTAGAATACCAGTTTCTGGCCGCTAAGCTGATGGTTGCAAAGACCTGCGGACACGGAATACGCCCTAAGGATGAAAAATATGAGAACATCGCACTGGACTATCTTTCCATTGTTCTGGCCGTGATGAAGAAAGAGAATGTATTAAAGAATGAAGTTCTTATCAATGACATCAGTTCATTTTTAGAAAAGATCACAATCAAACGTGATTACAAATTAGTGGAATGGGACGACCTGCACAGAGATGTGCAGCATCAGCTGCAGGATGTATATGCGGCATGTATGACTTATATTTTTGACATTGAAGGTAAGCTTTCTGTGATATTGACCCAGGACGAGATTGCATGGATCGCACTGCTGATCCACAATGCGATGATGGACAGCAGGGAGGGACGTGAGGCGGTGCTTCTTACTGCCACAGATCCTCACACCGCAAGGTACCAGAAGATTAAGATTGAGAATGCAGTTGAAGGGCTTGAGATTATAGACAGCATTCATATACGGGACTTTCACCCGGAAACAATGAAAGGACAATTATTGATTTCTACGGTTCCCCTAAAGGAGCCGAGGGAAAATACAATCGAAGTAACAAAACATATCGATCAGGCGGATATCAATAAAATCGCCGTGAGTCTGGATGAGCTCGATCATGACAAAAAAATGACGGATGCGCTGGAGACGACAAAGAAATCTTTCAGAGAATCTTTGATCTTAACCGACGTTAATGTCATGGAAAAACAGGACGTGATACAGCTCGCAAGCGACCTTTTGTATGAACAGGGTTTCATAGAGAAAGGATTCAGCCAGGAAGTGTGGAAACGGGAATTAAAAAGGCCGTCCACCGTCGGGAGGGGCATCGTAATGCCGCATATTTACAAAGATTATGTGAAGCAGAGCGGCGTTGCGGTCGTAAGGCTGAAATATCCGATTTCATGGACACCCAACGAAAAGGTACGGCTGATGTTCCTGATTGCGATTGATTTTGAAACTTCGGAGGAAATTCTAAGGTTTTTCCAGTATTTCTATGGGATGATCGGCAATAAAGAACTGATCGGACATCTTCTGGATGCGGAGGGACCAAAAGAGTTTTATGAAATTTTAATGAGTGAAGCAGGGTAACAATGGCCGAAAGGCATCTAATTTAAAGGAGGAAGCACTATGTTAGTAAACATGAAAGAAATTTTAGAGATCGCAGAGAAGGAGCAGTATGCAATTCCATGTATCAACACCCCGAACGTGGAAACTATCCGTGCAGTCATTGGTGCGGCAGAAGAATTAAACACACCGATCATCATTGACCATGCACAGGTACATGATCCGCTCATTCCGATCGAGAGAATCGGGCCGGAAATGTTAAAATATGCGAAGGCAGCATCTGTACCGGTTTGTGTACACTTAGACCACGGCAGTGACTATGATTTTGTACTTAGAGCTTTAAAAGTTGGATTCCCGTCTATCATGTATGACTGCAGCGCACTTCCTTACGAAGAAAACTTAAAGAGAGTTAAAGAATTCGTAAAGATCGCTCATCCTGCAGGAATCACAGTAGAGGCTGAACTGGGAGTTATGGCATCTACCGCAGAGGATACTCATGGAGAAGAAGACGCAGAGAGCCGTGTTCTGACAAACGAAGACATCAAAGAATTCTTCACAGAGCCGGAAGAAGCAAAAGCATTTGCTGAAGAGACAGGATGTGATGCACTGGCTGTATGTTTCGGAACGATGCACGGAATTTACGCAGAGCCGCCGGTACTGGACATTGACAGAGTGAAAGCACTCCGCGCAGCGATTCCGGATACATGCCGTGTCGTAATGCATGGGGCTTCAGGAGTAGAATTCTCTCAGGTACAGGAAGCGATCACAGCAGGATGCTCAAAAGTAAATTACTACTCTTACATGGCAAAGGCAGCAACAAAATTCGTAGCTGACCGTGTTGCTGAGACAGACGGCAAGATTGCATACCATGAATTACAGGAAGAAGCTTTCGAATTCATGAAAGGATATGCAAAAGACGTAATCAAGGCGTTTAAAAACGGGAAATAGGATTCCGTAAAGGGAGGGAATACATTTCATGAACAGTGTGGACTTATCCGAAGTGCTGCTCGATGAAATGGTGATCCTTGACCGGGAACCGTTTAAGGACAAAGATGATATGTTCAATGTGATGACCAGACAGTTTGAAACGGCAGGACTCGTTTCAGACGCCGGGGCATTCAAAAAGGCTTTGGATTTTCGGGAGACTTTGGGGCCGACTTACATGGGCAATATGATTGCCATCCCTCACGGGAAATGTAAAGAGGTCCTGACACCCGGAATCGGGTTCTGCAGATGCAGAGAGCCGTTCATTTATGAGTCTGGCGGGGAGTCAGGCGAAGTAAAGTACATCTTTGTTCTGGCGATTTCTGAAAATCAAGAGAATGATTACCATTTAAGAGTGCTGGCAACTTTGGCAGGATTTCTGGCTCACGACGAGTTTTTGGCATTATTAGAAAAGGCTGAAAGTTATGATGACTTGATCAAAGGGATCAAAGAACTCTAGAGAAGGAGGGATGTATCATGAAAGTTGTAGCAGTGACATCGTGCGCGACAGGGATTGCGCACACCTACATGGCGGCAGAGGCGATTCAAAAGATCTGTAAACAGAAAGGATACAAGTGTAAGGTTGAGAAACAAGGTGCACTTGGAATCGAAGACAAGTTGAGGGACCGTGACATCAAAGAAGCTGACCTGATCGTATTTGCGAATGATGTAGGAATTACAAAGGCAGAACGTTTTACACCATACCAAGACAAGATTTTTCAGACAAAACCACATGCAGTGATCAAAGACCCGAGTATTATTTTTAGTGAAGTAGAAGAGTAGTAGAAGAGAGAATTAAAATATGAAGGGATGGATGAAAAATGAGAGACGTAGTAGATGATATTAAAGAAGCGTTTTTAACCGGTGTTTCCTATATGCTGCCGTTTGTAGTGGCAGGAGGTATTTTAGTAGCTTTAGGGTTCCTGCTGGGAGGATACGATATCCCCAATACAGTAGAACCGGGAAGGAATTTTGCATCAACCATTTTCTGGATTGGTAAGATTGGTCTGGGAACTTTCATGGTGCCGATCTTAGGTGCGTATGTAGCATTCTCAATCGCCGACAAACCGGGAATCTGTGTCGGAATGTTCGGTGGCTGGCTGGCAACTGACCCATGGGGAATGGGTTATTCCTCAGGATTTATCGGAGCGCTGATTGCAGGTATTATCGCGGGCTATCTTGTAAATGCGTTAAAGAAGATTCCGCTTCCTAATGCAGTGAGATCCCTGCTTCCAACCTTAATTATTCCGGTTATCGGATGTGCGGGCATTTGTTTATTGATGCACTATGTGATTGGAGGACCTTTAGGAGCATTAACAGGAGCGTTGACAACAATGTTAAACAACCTGGGAACAGGAAACCTGGTGCTCTTAGGAATTGTTCAGGGATGTATGCTGGCATTTGACATGGGAGGCCCATGTAACAAAGTTGCTTACGCATTTGCACTGGCATGTATGGAAACAGGAAACTATGCACCGATGGCAGCAAACTTTATAGCCTGCTGTGCACCACCACTTGCAATGGCATTTGCTATGTTGATTGCACCTAAGAAATTCACTAAGGAAGACAGAACAGGAATCGCAGGATGTTTTGCAGGAGCATTATGCATGATCACAGAGTTTGCGATCCCATATGCTGCAAAGAACTTAAAATACATTCCGTGCTTTATGGTTGGATCCGCAGTCGGATCTGTGATGTCTTACTTATGGGGAATTACAATCCGTGCACCTCACGGCGGAGTCTTCGTAGTATTTGCAATGAACAAAGTGCTTCCATTCTTTATCTGCTTAATTGTGGCAGGAGCTGTTTCAGCTGCACTGATCGTACTTGTTTCTAAAACGAAAACGGAAGAAGAATTAGCAGCAGAGTAAATAAAATTAAAACAAAACAGGAGAAATAAAATGGCAAAGTTATTTGATATTATGGGAAAATTCCCTTTTGCACCAGACGACAAGAAACCGATGTTAATCCGCAAGCAGGATTACTCTACAGCACTGTATCCGCCGGATAATGCATTTACATCCGACAATACATTTACAATGATCACAACGGATACCTTCATGCTTGGTATTTATGAGTTAGGACCGGGCGGAGTATTTGCACCACTTGACATTCATCCTGGAGATGAGTCTTACTACATCTTAAACGGACCGGTTGTTCAGAGAAGCGGAAACGGACAGTTTGCTTACTTAGAGACAGGAGAGGGACTGTTTATGCCGGAAGGTGCTTGGCACTGCTGCCATAACTTCTCAGACCAGAAGGCAAGAATCCTTTACTTCATCACTCCAAAAGCATGGAGCGAGTCCATTCCTCCGGCAGTTATCCCGACAGAGGAAGAGACAAAGTTCTACAAAGGACCGAACAATGATAACCTTCCGGATATGAGAGACAAGATCCAGGATATCTCCCGTCAGGGATGCACCGATGATATCGGATGCTGGCCGGTAGATCCGACAGAAGCAAGAAAAACCGGAGCTGTTTACGCAGTGCGTGATTTTGAGAAATTAAACAACGTACACGGAACAACTCATCCGATGCTTATGAGATTTATCACAAGCAACGATTACGGACACTTCGGCGAGATGATCCTTCCGGCAGGAGGATACGGACCGAGATGTTCAGATCCTGACACACATGCAGGAGACGGAGCACTCTACTGTGTTGACGGACCGGTAACCGTAAACCTGGTTGACGCTCAGGAAAGCTTCGTTATGGAACCGGAAGATACGTTCTTCCTTCCTGCAGGAACGAAATATCAGTTAGTGAACTTTGAAGCAAAACCAGTAAAAGTTGTATTTGCAGTAACTGAATTATAATCCCATCCATGAAATCACGATAAGATATACATAAATCATCCAGGCATAGAACCGCCGCAGTGATTGGTGTATAATTAAGAAGAACACATGGTGATTTGCCTAGAAAGATTCTTTGCGGCATGCCGTGAAGAATCTTTTTGGCAGGAAAGGGGATAAACGATGGGACAATACAAAGGCATAATTTTTGACTTGGACGGGACACTTCTTGATACAATCGGAGATCTTACGGACTCCGTCAATGAGGTGATGGAGAAGTTTGGATTTCCTCTCCACGGGCCGGAAGACTACAAGAAAAAAGTAGGAAATGGGTTTAAAAAGCTTGTGGAGAGAAGCCTTCCTGAGGATGCCAGGGATGAGAAGACCATTGATGACGCAGTGGCTGCCTTTGTAGAAGCCTATGACCGGAGGTATCTGGATAAGACTGCTCCCTATGAAGGAATTTTGGAACTGCTGGCGAAGCTTTGTGAGAAAGGGATCGCCCTCGGAGTCAATTCCAACAAGAGATCGGACTATACCAGTGCACTGATCAAAAAGTATTTCGCACATATTCCGTTTGTGGATGTGTACGGAGAAAGAGAGGGAATACCCAAGAAGCCTGATCCGGCAGGGGCGCTGAAGCTTTTGGAGCTTATGGGTCTTGAAAAGGAAGAGGTGCTTTATATCGGGGATTCCAATACGGATATGCTGACAGGAAAAAACGCAGGCCTCGATACGGTCGGCGTTTCCTGGGGATTCAGGGGAAGAGAAGAACTGGAAGCATATGGGGGAACTTTTGTGGTAGACAGGCCGGAGGAAATACTCGGTCTGCTGGAAAGGAGCGAGCAATGAAAATTTCTTTAGGATGTGACGAGGCAGCATTTGACTTGAAAGAGGCGATTAAAAAGCATCTGGAAGATGCGGGACATGAAGTGGTAGACAACGGCGTGGGACCGGGGGAAGTGGAACTTTACCCGGATGTGGCAGTACGCACCTGTGAAAAGGTAACCAGCAATGAATGCGACAGAGGAATCCTTGTATGCGGAACAGGAATCGGCATGGCGATGACAGCCAACAAGGTGCCGGGCATCCGCGCGGCAGTCTGCCATGATCCATTCTCAACAGAGCGCTCTATCCTGAGCAACGATGGAAATGTGATGTGTATGGGAGCAAGAGTTATCGCACCTCAGCTGGCATTATATTTACTGGATATCTGGATGGGACTTACCTTCAAAGACGGACCGTCCACTGAGAAAGTAGAACGGATTACATATTACGAAAAACAGTTCAGCAAATAAAGCCAAGTACATAAACAAGGAGGGTTTTCTATGAAGTTTAAATTTGGAGTGGATACGTTTATCTGGGCAGAAGCATATGGAGAAGAACATCTCTGGATCATCCCTAAGGCAAAAGAACTGGGATTTGAAGTCATTGACTTTGCGATCTCCAACCCATTCACATTTCCTGTAGAGAAAGTGAAGGCAGAGCTAGAGAGAGTGGGAATCGACTGTGTCTGCACTACCACGCTGACACCCGAGACCAATCCGATCTCTCCGGATGCCGAGATCCGTGCGGCAGGCGTAAAAGCTATGAAAAAATGTGTGGATATCTGCAATGAACTGGGCGCGCCGATCTTAGGCGGTGTAAACTATGCAGGCTGGGGATATCTCACGAAAAAACCAAGGACCGAGGAAGAGTGGAACTGGGGCGTGGAGTGCATGAGGGAAGTTGCCGAGTACGCAAAGGAAACCGGAGATGTTACCATCTGTGTGGAATGTGTCAACCGTTTTGAAACACATTTCTTGAATATTGCAGAAGATGCAGTTGCATTCTGTAAGGATGTTGGAACAGGAAATGTCAAGGTTCATCTCGACTGCTTCCACATGATCAGGGAAGAAAAGAGCTTTGCAGGGGCAGTAAAGACCTGCGGCAAAGAATATCTCGGATACATTCATGTCAATGAAAATGACAGAGGTATTCCTGGAACAGGGCTTGTGCCGTTTAAAGAATTTTTCAATGCATTAGTAGAGATCGGGTATGACGGACCTTTGGTGATCGAATCTTTTGATCCGAGCTTTGAAGAACTGTCCGGCAACTGTGCGATCTGGAGAAAATTTGCCGATACCGGAGAAGAACTTGCGATTGAAGGGCTGAAAAATCTGAAAGCCATCGCTGCTGAGATATAGGAGGGAGAACAGATGAATCGAATTGTAAACAATCCTGATTATGCTGTTGAGGATATGCTGAAAGGATTTGTAAAGACACATAAAGACATTGTGGCACCTACGGAAGATCCTCGTGTCCTGAAATATAAGGATGCACCTGTGGAAGGAAAGGTAGGAATCGTCACCGGGGGAGGCTCCGGGCATAAACCTGCATTCATCGGTTATATCGGTAAGAATATGTGTGATGCAGTAGCCGTGGGAGAAATTTTTTCATCACCGACTGCAAAGGCTTTCTTAGATGCCATGAAAGAGGCTGATTCCGGAAAAGGTGTTGCGTGCCTTTACGGAAACTATGCAGGCGATAACATGAACGTCAAGATGGCTATGAGAAAAGCAAAGAAGCTTGGAATTGAAGTAAAGACTGTTGTGGCAAATGATGACTGTGCGTCTGCACCGAAAGATGAACTGGAAAAACGCCGCGGTGTTGCGGGCGAAGTGCTCATGTGGAAAGTCGGGGGAGCGAAGGCTTCTATGGGTGCTGATCTGGACGGAGTCATCGCAGCGGCACAGAAAGCGATCAACAACACGAGATCCGTAGGAATCGGAACTGCACCGTGTACCATCCCTGCTGTGGGGCATCCGAACTTTGAGATCAAGGACGGAACGATGGAAGTTGGAATCGGACACCACGGGGAGCCGGGAATCAATGTACAGCCATTAAAGACTGCAAGTGAGATCGCAGACGAGATGCTGGATATTATCCTTCCGGACCTGCCGTTTGCAGAGGGAGACGAAGTGGTAGTGCTTCTGTCAGGCCTGGGGGCAACTCCGGTGATGGAACAGTACATCGTCTATGACCGTGTGGAAGAAGTTCTTGCAGAAAAAGGAATCAGTGTTCACAAGGCATATGTGGGTAATTACTTTACTTCCCTTGAGATGATGGGTGTGACACTTACTGTGATGAAGCTTGATGATGAACTGAAAGAATGCATCGACATGCCCTGCGACTCTGTCGGTTTAAAACAGCTGTAAGTCCGGCGTTTTCCATAAATTTGGAGCATCACTGGACCCAAAACAAATTGAAAAGTGTGATCCTTATGTTACAATAAATAACAGAAGGAAGCAGTCTGAGTTTAAAGTGAGGAGAAGAATTATGTCAAGTTTTAAAAATGCAGAAGCAGGAATCATCGTAGATAAGCTCATCAAGACGATTCAGGAGCAGAGAGATTATCTGAGCGAGATTGACGGAAAGATCGGCGATGGTGACCACGGCATTAACATGAATAAAGGTTTTACCATGTGTGAGGAAAAGCTCAAGGGACAGACCTATAATATGAGTGAAGGACTCTGTACTCTCGGTGAGACTTTACTGGAGGATATCGGCGGTTCTATGGGACCTCTTTATGGTCTGTTGTTTGATGAACTCTCTGCGGCAAGCGAAGATAAAGATGAAATCGATGCTGAAGTATTCGGAGAGATGATCAGCGGAGCCGTGGAGGGAATCCAGGAAATCAGTCCGGCAAAGGTCGGCGACAAGACTCTGCTGGATACTCTGATTCCGGCAAAGGATGCTTTTATGGAAGCGAAAGATGCAGGCAAAGACTTTGCTGAGTGTCTGGATGCTATGAACGAAGCGGCAAAAAAGGGATGGGAATCTACCAAGGACCTGGTTGCAAAGATTGGACGTGCAAGCCGCCTTGGAGAACGTTCCAGAGGAGTTCTGGATGCGGGAGCTACAAGCTGTTACTTTATTGTGACCACGCTTGGAACGGCTGCAAAAGAACTGTTGAGTTAATCAGAATTTAAGAAAAATGTGAACTGTTATAGAAAAATGCACTGGATTTTGCCGGTGCATTTTTTGTGCAGAGAGATGTTTTATAATATAGAAAAAGTAAATTTTGAACCTGAATATAATAAAAAAATAGGATATGATTCATGGGAGGTTTTTATACGTTTTTAAATAAGGGTAAAAACAACTGAAGTACTATTTGACTTATGGTTTTTCTCGTGATATGGTAATTAAATGATAGCAATTATCAAAAAAAGGAGGAGCCTATGAGTTTAACAGACGGAGTTATCCTGATTTTAGCGGCGGGAATCGTTCTTTTTGTGCTGTGGAGATTTATTTCACGTATCCGCAGGGGAGAAACGGGGTGCGGCTGCGGATGTGACGGCTGCTCTAAATCCTGTGCATCCAGACAAAAAGAAGACTCAAAGTAAGTGAGTAAAAGGCTGTGAGTATTATCACAGCCTTTTGTAATTTATATCTTGACATGTAAAAATATGTATGATATATTATCAACATAGAAAGCACCATACGGTTTCTCTTTTCTGAACCTCATTCAGCAGGATCTATTTCATCTTTCCTTTGGCATTCGCCAATCATACCCCAGTGATAGACCTTTAGAACCAATAGTCAGTTAAGAAAGCAACGATTCCTTATTTATTTTTCATCAAGAGGAGAGGAATACTGTACCGGGTGCTTTCTTTTTGTGGTATAATATCTATATCTGAGTAAAAATTTATTTTAAAATTCTACTTGTTAGAAAAAATGAGGTGGACTTGTCCGCTTTGCTATTACTTAGGAAAGACCTTGTCACGCTAATGCGTGAAAGTCTTTCCTAAGTAATAACAAACGCTCCGCGGGTTGTACACAGATGCGTAAGGAAATCATTTGACTACGTCAAATCGCATCTGGTACGCAAAGTTGTCAAGCCCCTCAAAGAGTGAGGGGTTGGGGAGCTGAGGTGGGCTTGCCCACTTTGTTCAAATATGATATTATAACATTTTGTAATTATTAGAACTTAGGAGGAAAAATCATGCCAGTAAAATACGTGTTTGTCACCGGCGGTGTTGTTTCAGGTCTTGGAAAAGGAATCACGGCAGCATCTCTGGGACGATTACTGAAAGCGAGGGGTTATCACGTAACCAGCCAGAAGTTTGATCCATACATCAATATTGACCCGGGAACTATGAATCCAATCCAGCACGGAGAAGTTTTTGTGACAGATGACGGAGCGGAGACAGATCTTGATCTGGGACATTATGAGAGATTCATCGACGAAGGGCTGAACAAAAAATCAAACGTGACGACAGGAAAGGTTTACTGGAATATTTTACAGAAGGAACGGCGCGGTGACTACGGCGGGAATACCGTACAGGTGATCCCCCATGTGACCAACGAGATCAAGAGCCGTTTTTATAGAAATGAAGAGGCGACGGAGCAGGAGGTAGCCATCATAGAGATCGGCGGTACGGTGGGAGACATTGAGAGCCAGCCGTTTTTAGAGGCACTGAGGCAGTTTCAGCATGAAGTGGGACATGAGAACTGTATTTTGATCCATGTGACCCTGATCCCTTATTTAAAGAGCTCAGGAGAACTGAAAACAAAGCCGACCCAGGCCAGCGTCAAAGATCTTCAGGGCATGGGAATTCAGCCGGATATTCTTGTGTGCAGATCAGATTATCCTCTGGATGACGGCATTAAGAGAAAGATTGCACAGTTCTGCAACGTGGAAAAAGAGCGTGTCATCCAAAATCTCGATGCAGAAGTTTTATACGAAGTACCTCTGATGATGGAAAATGAACATCTGGCACATGAGGCCTGTGCCTGCCTTCATCTTCCGTGTCCGGAACCGGATCTTTCAGAGTGGCGCAAGATGATCGACAACTGGAAGCATCCAAAGCATAAAATAGAAGTGGCTCTCGTCGGAAAGTATGTATCACTCCACGATGCCTATATCAGCGTGGTAGAATCTCTGGAACATGCGGGTGTTGCCAATTCGGCAGATGTCACCATCCGGTGGGTGGATTCCGAGCGTGTCAGCTCTTACAATGTGGACGAGATGCTGGGCGGTGTCCAGGGTATCATTGTTCCGGGAGGATTTGGAGACAGAGGTATTGAGGGCATGATCTGCTCCATTCAGTACGCAAGGGAACACAAGATTCCTTATCTGGGACTGTGCCTTGGCATGCAGCTTACCATCGTGGAGTTTGCGAGAAACGTCCTTGGCTACGCAGATGCCCACAGTAAAGAGTTTAATGAAAATACGGAACATCCGATGATTCATATCATGGCAGATCAGGATGGAGTGACCAACATCGGGGGTACACTGAGACTCGGATCTTATCCTTGTGTATTGGCAGACGGTTCCAAAGCCGAAGAACTTTACGGAACAAAAGAGATTTCAGAGCGCCACCGCCACCGATACGAGGTAAATAACAAGTACAGGGATGTACTTCAGGAAAACGGTATGATGCTTTCAGGGTGCTCACCGGACGGGCGTATTGTAGAGATGATCGAGATTCCGTCTCATCCGTTCTTTTTGGCAACACAGGCACATCCGGAGTTTAAATCAAGACCAAACAAGGCACATCCTCTGTTCAGAGGATTTATTGAGGCGTCACTGAAAAACGGAGGAATGATCTGAGAAAGGGGTGCGGCAGTATGAAGCATGAAATCATCGGACAGACAGTACCAGCAGTAGAAGTGGAACTTGACAAGGGGGAAGCAATGTTCACCCAGTCAGGAGCTATGGCATGGATGGACCCCTCGATCAAAGGGGAGTCTAAGATGGAGGGTGGATTTTTAAAAGGGATCGGAAGGAAGTTTGCCGGAGAGTCACTCTTCATGGTAACTTACTCTTCTGACAAAGATGGAGCAAAGATTGCTTTTGCATCAACTGTTCCCGGGACGATCCTTCCGCTTCAGTTTCAGGGGACCGGAGGAATGATCTGTCAGAAAAAGGCTTTTCTGTGCGCTCAGAGGAGCGTTTCTCTGGAGACTATTTTTACCAAAAAGCTGTCAGCAGGAGCCTTCGGAGGAGAGGGCTTCATACTGCAGAGACTTTCCGGAGACGGCATGGCATTTCTGGAAGTCGACGGAGATGCGGTGACGAAGGAACTGGCTCCGGGAGAGACCATACTCGTTGATACCGGAAATGTAGTAGCTTTTGAAGACGGTATCAGTTATGAGATTGAGCGGATCAAAGGCGTTAAAAATATCTTTTTCGGGGGCGAGGGATTATTTCTCACAAAGCTCACCGGTCCTGGAAAGATTATATTACAGACACAGAATTTCAATGATTTTGCAGGAAGGATTGCATCGCTGATACCTTCCGGCAGCTGATCAGAGCATACAGAAGACAAAAACTGCCCCGTTAATTTACAGGGCAGTTTTTTTGTGGTTTAAAGGAGCAGCAGTGTGGAAATGGAAAAGTTTTATAATATATTAAAATTGTATTGCTAAATGAAAATAAAAGTGTTATGATATTTTCATAATAAAAAGAAATGAAAACACATGAAAATCTCAAGGAGGGCATTATGCAGGTTAAAGGTGTAAGATTGTACGGAGTAGATGACATCAGATTAGAAGAATTTGAACTGCCGGAGATCAAAGATGACGAGATCTTGGTAAAAGTTGTAAGTGACAGTATCTGTATGTCAACATGGAAGACAGTAAAACAGGGAGCCGGACACAAAAGGGTGCCGAATGACGTAGCAGATCATCCGGTTTTGGTAGGACATGAATTTGCCGGTGATATTGTGAAAGTTGGTAAGAAGTGGCAGGATCAGTTTAAGCCGGGGCAGAAATTTGCTCAGCAGCCGGCGATCCCGGGACAGATGGAGTCTCCCGGATATTCTTATCAGTACTGCGGCGGTGCTGCAACCTACTGTATTTTCCCAAATGATATCATTGAAAAGGGATGTGTATGGACATTTGAAGGAGACAGCTACTTTGATGCTTCCGTGGCAGAGCCGATGTGCTGCGTCATTAGCGGTTACCATACAAATTACCACACGGTTCCGGGAAGCTATGAGCACGTGATGGGTACAAAAGAAGGCGGAAATATCCTGATCCTCGGCGGATGCGGACCTATGGGGCTGGGCGCCGTAAGCTATGCGTTGGCTTTTGAAAATAAACCGAAACGTGTTGTAGTTACAGACATCAGCGATGACCGTGTAGAACGGGCAAAACAGGTGATCTCTATTGAAGACGCAAAGGCAGCAGGCGTAGAACTTCACTATGTGAATACTGCGGCTATGGAAGATCAGGAAAAAGAATTGATGGATATTACAGAAGGGCATGGATATGATGACGTATTCGTATATGTTCCGATCACTGGCGTTGCAGAACTTGGAAATAAGCTGCTCGCTTACGACGGATGCATGAACCTGTTTGCAGGACCGACAGATCCAAAGTTCTCAGCGAACATGAATCTGTATGACTGCCATTACTCCAGAACCAAAATTTTGGGAAGCACCGGAGGAACCATTGAAGATATGAAAGAGGCGATCAACAAGGCGGCATCCAAGGAAATTAAGCCGGCGGTTATGATCACACATATCGGAGGTATCGACGCTGTTGCTGAGACAACCAAGAATCTTCCGGACATCCCAGGAGGAAAGAAACTTACTTATATGCAGTTTGACATGCCGCTCACAGCGATTGATGATTTCAGAAAACTTGGAGAAACAGATCCTCTTTATGCTAAGCTTGCCGATGCATGTGACAAACACAACGGCCTGTGGAATGCAGAAGCAGAGAAGATCTTATTCGATCATTTCGGGGCATAAGAAAAGATATGAGGGGTGCCAATGTTTGCAGAGGAAAGAAGAGAACAGATTCTATTATATTTGAAAAAGCATAAGCGGGCTGAGGTGAAAGAGCTCATCGAAGAGTTTCAGGTTACCGGGGCGACCCTGCGGGCTGACCTGCGGGCGATGGAAGAAGAGGGGTCCATCGTCCGTACCCACGGCGGTGCATTGCTGAAAGAAGATGTTTTACAGAAAGAAGACTTCTTATCACTCAGAAGAGGGCACGAAGAAGAAAAGAAAGCCATTGCCAGAATCGCCAGAGCTTATGTGAAAGAGGGAGACGCGGTTATCTTGGACAGCGGAAGCACTACGCTGGAGCTTGCGCTGCTGTTAAAAGATGTGAAAAACATCAAAGTTATCACCAACGATCTTCAGATTGCGTTGGAACTGCAGGAAAATCCGTGGATTGAACTCTATATTGTCGGGGGAAAAGTGAGAAATAATTTTCGACTGACTCAGGGAGCCATCGGTACTGACTTTCTTAAGAGTATAGCAGTGAATAAAGTATTTTTGTCTCCGAATGCTCTGTCTGTCTTTGAGGGGGCGACTACGAGCAATGAAGAGATGAAAGAGCTTAAGCGGGCTATGATGAAAGCGGCAGGAGAAATCTATATGCTCTGCGACAGCTCAAAGATTGGGCAGAGAGCTTTTTGTAAGTTTGCCAGGCTGAGCGAATTTAAATTAATGCTCACGGATTCCGGAATTTCCAAATTAGATAAAACAGCGATCGAAGAACAGGGACTTGAAGTAAAGATCTGCAAATGAGGGGGAACATTTGCACGGAAATGAAGGAGATGGATATATGAAAAACGCAGTACAAAAATTTGGGAAATTTTTGAGTGCAATGGTGATGCCGAATATCGGTGCATTCATTGCATGGGGACTGATTACAGCACTGTTTATTGAAAAGGGCTGGTTCCCGAACGCAAAACTTGCAACAATGGTCGATCCGATGCTGAAGTACATCCTTCCGGTTCTGATCGGTTATCAAGGCGGTAAGCTTGTGGCCGGAGAACGGGGCGGAGTTATCGCAGTTATCGCTATTTTGGGTGTTATCTGCGGAAGCAACGAAGTTATGTTCATGGGAGCCATGGCTATGGGTCCGTTTGCGGGATGGGTCATTAAAAAGTTTGACAAGGCAGTGGACGGACATATCCCGGCAGGGTTTGAAATGCTGGTCAACAACTTTTCCGTAGGTATCATCGGAATGATATTAGCAATCATCGGATATTACCTGATCGGGCCTGTTATGACAGCGATCCTTACAGTGCTTACAGCCGGTGTTGATTTCCTGATCGGGCACAGCCTGCTGCCACTGGTATCCGTATTTGTGGAACCGGCAAAAGTATTGTTCTTAAACAATGCGATTAATCATGGTATTTTCACTCCGATCGGAGGAGAGCAGGTACAGGCCGCCGGAAAATCCATTATGTATATGATAGAGGCAAACCCTGGAGCAGGACTTGGAGTATTATCCGCATACTGGGCGTTCTCCAAAGACAAGAGGACAAAGGATTCCGCTCCGGGTGCGATCATCATCCACTTTTTCGGGGGAATTCATGAGATTTATTTTCCGTATGTGCTGATGAATCCGGTTGTCATCCTGGCATCTATCGCAGGATCTGCCTGTGCAGTGTTCTATTATTCTTTATTTAACGTCGGGCTTACCGGACCGGCCTCACCGGGATCTATCATCGCTTTCCTTACGATGGCCCCGAAAGGATCTACATTGATGGTACTGCTAGGCGTTGTGATCGCCGCGGTTGTTTCTTTCCTTGTGGCGGCCCCGATCATTAAAATGTCCAACGGAAAAAGTCTGGAGGAGGCTTCAGACAGTGTCCAGAGTATGAAAGCAGCCAGCAAAGGGATTGCAAAGAAAGCAGGAGAGATTAAAAAGATCGTATTCGCCTGTGACGCAGGTATGGGCTCCAGCGCTATGGGAGCAACAAAGTTCAGGAACAGGATCAAGCCTTTGGGACTTGGCATTACCGTGATCAATTCCTCAGTGGATACGGTGCCTGCCGATACGGATGTGGTAGTCTGTCAGGAAGTTCTCGCGGACCGCGCGGCAAAGAGTGCGCCGAACGCACAGCTTGTGACGATCAGAAACTTTCTTCAGGATGAGGCTATTGACGGCCTGTATGACAAACTGGCAGAGAGTCAGGGAGAAGGTGCTGCGCCAGATAAAGAAGCTGCGCCGGAAGCGGAGCAGGTGATCTCAGAGACTAAAGCAAAGCCAACAGTCATGGTAAAAGAAGGAATCAGACTCGGGCAGAAGAGCGTTTCCAAAGAAGAAGCCATTGAGGCAGCAGGAAACTTACTCTATGAACTCGGCTATGTAGAAAAAGATTACATTGAGGCTATGCAGGAGAGAGAGCGGACAGTTAGCACTTACCTTGGAATGGGAGTTGCGATCCCTCACGGAACCGGAGATGCCAAAAATAAGGTTAAGAAAACGGGTATTGTTCTGGTACAGTATCCTGACGGTGTTGATTTTGGAGATGAAAAAGCACAGTTAGTATTCGGAATCGCCGGAGTTGGAAATGAACATCTGGAATTGCTCGGAAAGATCACTCAGGTGATCGACAGTCAGGAGAATCTGGATAAATTAAAGACAGCCGGCAATGTCCAGGACGTCCTGGATATGCTGAAATAAAAAAGAAGGAGCTTCTGTATTTAATGCAGGAGCTCCTATTGCGATGTTTGTTATAAAGTTAAGTGTTCTCTATATTCTGAGAACAGATAATAGAGATATTTGTGCTTGTCTCTTCTGTTGCCGGAAGTTTTCCTTTCTGCAGATAGTCTCTTAAATAAATCATTGGCAGGTATCCCTGTCTGAAAATATCCTGAGAAATCGTAAAATCTATACTTCCGTTCTGGAGCAGGCGTTTTGTATCCTCTGATATATCGTGGCAGATGATCTTTATAGAACCTTTTATGCCGAGAGTACTGACTGCTTCTGTACATCCGGCCACACTCCGGTTCGCCATGTAAATGCCGCAGATATTAGGATTCTGCTGGATTGTCTCAGAAACTTTTCTGAACGTAGTCTGGTAGTCGTTATACGTCTCAATGACCTGTATCTGATCTTTTTGAAATCCAACTTCACCCATTCTTTCAAGAAAACCCTCAAGACGTGTCCGGTGTCCGTCAAACTCCAGGCTGCCCACCGCTGCCAGAATGTTTCCGGAAGACGGGATACACTTGCTTAAAAGTTCGGCGGCGATGCGGCCGCTTTTATTATAGTCCTGGCCGATGAAACACAGCCTTTTGCTGTCCGGAAGATCTGAATTCAGTGTGATGACCGGAAAGTTGTTTTCGGTCAGTGCTGAAACATGCGTTTCGATGGAAGGATTGTTGATGGCACACATGGCGATTCCCTGCACTTCTTCATCCAGCAGTTCATCCAGCAGTTCGATCACTTCTCCGGGAATGTCTGTCTGGCATTCCTTTAAAATGATTTCTACATGAAAATCCTCCAGCTCTGAGCGGGCAGCTTCAATGCCGCGCAGGACCTCTGTTTTGAAATGTCCTGTCCAATTGGGGAGCAGAACTCCCAACTTGATCTTGGGATAGGAAACTTTGGACAGTTTTGTCTGATATGCTTGCCTCGGAGACAAATAACCTGTTTCCTGGATCGCTTTCATGACCCTGTCATGGACGTCCGGACTCACATGGGACCGGTTATTTAATACCCGGTCTACGGTGCCTCTGGAAACACCGGCCTTTTCAGCAACCATCTGTATCGTAGGTTTCTTTTTCATCGGAATGCCTTCTTTCTTTTACGTTCTTTGTGTGCATTTGCATTCTACCATAACAGGGCGCAAGCCGCAATCCCTTGAGTTGGTCATATTTCACAAAAAAATTCAATATAAATCCTGATAAATACGTTGTGTGCAAAAACACAAACAGAATAAAATGCACAAAAATAATTAATATACAGTGATTTTGTTGACATTTCGGCTCGTGAAAACTATACTTATAAGTGCAAAAGCACATAAATGATACAAAAACACAAATCATCAATACAAATAAGAAAGTGAGGTTCATCAAATGAAAGTAGGAATTATCGGAGCAGGAAGAATCGGGAAGGTACATGCAAAAAATATTTCAATGTTCGTGCCGGAGGTTCAGATTAAGACAGTGGCAGATCCGTTTATGAATGGGGAGACAGAAGGATATTTAAAAAAACTTGGAGTCGCGGAAGTGGCAAAAGATGCCGAAGATATTTTAAATGATCCTGAGATTGAGGCAGTCCTGATCTGTTCGTCCACGGATACTCATTCAAAGTATATTATTGAGGCCGCAAAAGCCGGAAAACACATTTTCTGTGAGAAACCTGTGGATTATGATCTGGATAAGGTTCATGAAGCGATTAAAGCAGCAGAAGATGCCAATGTGAAACTTCAGATCGGATTCTGCCGCAGATTTGACCATAATCACCGGGGTGTGTACGATGTGGTGAAATCCGGAAAGATCGGAGATGTCCATATGATCAAGATTAGTTCCAGAGATCCGGAGCCGCCGGCTATCGAATATGTAAAGGTGTCCGGAGGAATTTTCTATGACATGATGATCCATGATTTTGATATGGCAAGATTCTTAGCAGGATCTGAAGTGACAGAAGTCCATGCGGCAGGTTCAGTGCTGGTAGATCCGGAAATTGGAAAAGCAGGGGACGTGGACACTGCTGTAGTGACACTTAAATTTGAAAATGGAGCAATCGCAACGATCGACAACAGCCGTAAAGCGGTATATGGATACGATCAGAGAGTGGAAGTATTCGGTTCCAAGGGATGTGTCAGAAATGAAAATGATGTTCCGAATACCGTCGTTGTATCTGATGAGAACCAGACCAGTTATGAGAATACATATAAGGTCATGTGGGACCGCTATACAGGTGCTTTTGTATCTGAAATTCAGGCGTTTGCAGATGCGGTTCTGAATGACAGGGAAACACCGGTAGGCGGGAAAGACGGATTGTATCCTGTATTGATGGCGGCGGCAGCGACAAAATCTCTGAAAGAGGGAAGACCGGTAAAAATTGCGGAGGTAGAATAAAAATGAGTCTGAATAAATGTGCATGTATTGATACCTTATACACGGAACTGCCCTGGGCAGAGCGTTTTCAGGCAGCAAAAGACGATGGATTTGCTGCAGTGGAATTCTGGGACTGGAGAATCAGAGATCTTGATGAGACAAAAAAAGCGGCGGAGGATGCGGGGATTCAAATCAGCGGATTCAACGGAGATGCTGATTATTCTCTTGTAGACCCTGAGCATAAGCAAAAGTATCTGGAAGACCTCAAAAAATCCATTGAGGCCGCCAAAAAAGTCGGAGCACTCAGTGTCACGATTCATTCTAATGCCTTGGGAGACGGCGGTGTTGTGGTTGACCATTATGATAATCTGTCTGATACAGTGAAACTCTGTTCTATGTATGATACACTTTTAGGGTGTGCAGAGCTTGCAGAAAAAGAAGAGATTAACCTGAATCTTGAGGCACTGAACATTACCACAGACCATGAGGGAAATTTTCTTAAATATACCCAGACAGGAGCAGAAATCTGCCGCCTGATCGGATCTCCCAGGCTGAAATTATTATATGATGTCTATCATATGCAGATCAATGAAGGCTGTATTTGCGACACTATTACAAATTACGGAGATCAGTTCGGACATATCCATGTGGCGGATGCTCCCGGAAGACACGAACCGGGTACCGGGGAGATCAATTATAAGAAAGTTATCCGGCATCTGGAAGCATGTGGATATAACGGATATGTGGGATACGAATTATTCCCGCTGACAGATACCAAGACAGCAGTTAAGGCAATCATGGAAGAGTGCTGATGCATCGAATGTACCGGGATGGGCGATCCCTTCCGGCTTTCATAGAAAAGGACGGATATAAATTATGAAGAAGATAACATTTGGAACAAGAGTTGCATATGGCTGCGGGGATACGGCGTGCAATATTGTTTACGGCATGATTTCTACACTGTTAACTTTATTTTATACAGACTATGCAGGAGTATCACCAATCACCATCGGTATGGTTATGCTGATATCCAGAGTGTTTGACGGAAGCTCGGATCTTATTATGGGCTTTTTAGTGGATCGGACCAAGTCAAGATGGGGAAAATCAAGGCCGTGGCTTTTATGGATGACAGTCCCTTATGCCATAGCGGCTATTTTGATGTTCACCGTGCCTCATACTACGGAGTTTGTAAAAGGCATTTACATATTTGTAACTTATAATCTGACAACAACCGTAATCTATACAGCGATCAATGTTCCGTACGGCTCTCTCTCAACGATGATGACGAGAGACTCATACCAGCAGGATCTGCTCTCTATCTTCCGCATGATCTTATCACCGGTAGGCAGAATCATTTCTGTAACTTTCACGATGCCTTTGGTGAAGGTATTCGGAGATGACCAGGCTGCATGGGTCAAGACGATGTTCATATGGGTGGCGATTGCGGTAGTGCTTCTTTTGTTCTGCTTCTTTCAATGTGAAGAGACAGTAAAAGTTGACGTTAAAAAAGAGAAAAAGGTGTCTGTAAAGAAAAATCTGAAAGCGCTGGTGACAAATAAATATTTCTGGTGTGTTTTGGGACTTTGGTCTATCCAGGTTATCCATCAGACGATCGTAGGTACAGATCTTCCTTATTATTGTAAATATATTTTTAAAAATGACTCATGGATGTACAGCACACTTTATTTCCTGGAAACAGCAATCATGATCCTGGGAGCTATGGCATGTCCATTTCTGATCAAACGATGGGGAAAGAGAAATGTCACACTGGCCGGAAGTGTATTGGCAGTGGTCTCCCACCTGCTGATCCTGGCAAACCCATTCAGCTTTCAGTGGTTCTTTGGCGTGACTCTGATCCGGTCCATAGGCGTATCCCAGCTTTCAGCAACTATTTTCGGTATGCTGGGCGATGTGGTGGAATACGGTTACTGGAAAAACGGGTTCCGTCAGGAAAGTCTGATCTTCGGCGGAGCAAGCCTTGGATTTAAAGTCGGAACCGGTGTTACGAGTGCGCTGATGACAGGCCTGATGACGGCCAGCGGATATATCAGTTCCACCAGCGGAAATGTAGTTCAGCCGGGTTCTGCTGTCACTACGATTGGCAATATTTATAAATTTGGCCCGGTTATCATATGGGCGGCAGCGATCATCCTGCTGCTGATTTATAAACTGGACAAAGAGTATCCGAAAATTTCAAAAGAATTGGCTGAACGTGAAATGAATCAGGCATAGGAAGGGAAGAATATAATGTTAGATAAAAAGAAAGTCAAACTGGGGATCGCGCCGATTGGGTGGACAAACGATGATATGCCGGATCTAGGCAAGGAGAACACATTTGAACAATGTGTCAGCGAGATGGCGCTAGCCGGATTTACTGGATCAGAGATCGGCGGGAAATATCCGAAAGATAAAGAAGTATTAAAAAAAGCGCTGGAACTCAGAGGAATAGAAATCTGTAACTGTTGGTTTTCTACATTTCTGCTTACAAAACCTTATGAAGAAGTTGAGGAAGAATTCCTTAAACAGGCAAGATTTTTAAAAGATATGGGGGCCAGGGTCATCGGTGTATCTGAGCAGAGTTACAGTATTCAAGGGAAAGATGTACCGGTTTTTGAAGAAAAATATGTGATGGATGATGGTGAATGGGACACGCTGACTGAGGGACTTAACAGGCTTGGAAGGGCGGCAAAAGAAATCGGGATGACGCTGACCTATCATCATCATATGGGAACCGTGATCCAGACAGAGGAAGAAATCGACCGCTTTATGCAGTCTGTCGATCCGGAAGCTGTATTTCTTCTTTTTGACAGCGGTCATTGTTCTTTCGCGGGAATTTCTCCTGTAAAGATTTTTGAAAAATATACAGAACGCACAAGGCATATTCACTTAAAAGATCTTCGCTTGGATGTTGTAAAGCGCGCCAAAGCAGAGAAGTGGAGTTTTTTACAGGGAGTCCGGAACGGAACTTTTACAGTTCCCGGAGACGGTGATGTGGATTTTGAACCGATCTTTAATCTCATTGAATCAAAAGGGTATGAGGGTTATGTGGTCGTGGAGGCAGAACAAGATCCTGCGCTGGCAAATCCTTTAGAGTACGCTTTAAAAGCAAGAAAATATATTGCCGAAAAAACAGGACTGTAAGAGAAGTATCATAAATGAGGGGGGACCGTACAATGGCTCCCCCTCTCTTGAAATTTGTGCAGTATTTATTTTGTTGCGCTGACTTTTAATCTCCGAAAAGGCTGAAAGCATGTGCCGTCCAGCTGTATGGCTCTTTTCAGTGAAGCGTCTATAACCTCGTTTCGGAATGCTTCTTTTAATTCTTCGGGTACATACTGCATAAAAGGGACAAGGCTGGGCTGGTCGATCCAGCCAATCATTTCTTCGGCATCAGTGAAAAACCGGTCTGCATTTTCTTCTGTGACCACGATGTTTTTAAAGTCTGTGAGGTTCATTAATCCTTCATATTCAAATTTTGAAGGCATATACCAAGGCCATTGAAAAGATTGAAAATACTTTTTATATGGTTCCGTTTGAATCATATTACGGGTGATTTCAAAAAAATCCGAGCAGTTCCCTTCGCCGGCGAAATTCCATAGGATCTTTCCTCCAGGTTTTAGAGCGGAGTAGGATTGGTTTAAGAGACGAGAATGATCTTTCACCCAATGCAGTGCGGCGTTGGAATAAATGACATCAAATTGATTCATAAAGTTCATGTCTGCCATATCCATATTAAGAAACTGAAGATTCTTTTTTTTACGTTTTTTTGCAGTATCAATCATTCCGATTGAAGCATCGATTCCAATAACACTGCCTTCGGGCACCAGCATGGACAACTGTTCCGTCAAGACCCCGTCCCCGCAGCCCAGATCTAAAATAGATTCATTGCCGTTAAGATGAAGGTCCGAGAAAAGTTTTTGCCCCCATTCTTTTTGATGTCTGGAAGCCTGTTCATATTTTTGACCATTGAATTCATAGGTAGTCACCTGTATTCATCTCCTTTTTAATTAAAGTTAGTTTTTTTCAGTATACCATATACTAAGTTAAAGTTGGTACGTACAAACAAATTGCCTGTTGCCAAATAAGAGAACCCGTGGTATGATATTTGTGAAATGAAAAAAATACGAAATTTTTAAAAAATATTAAAAATTTTTAAAAAGCCAGGAGGGAATTATGAAGGCTAAAGGTGTGAGAATGTATGGGGCAAAGGATATTCGGCTGGAAGAGTTTGAACTGCCGGAGATCAAAGAAGACGAGGTGCTTTTGAAAGTCATGAGTGACAGCATCTGTATGTCTACATGGAAAGAAGTCAAGCTGGGAAGCGGACATATCCGCGTACCGGATGACATAGCAGAACGTCCGGTCATCATCGGCCATGAATTTTCCGGTGTGATCGAGCAGGTCGGAGAAAAGTGGGCAGACGAGTATAAAGTGGGAGAGAGATTTGTAGTACTTCCGGGGATTCCGGATCAGATGGGAGCACCGGGGTATTCCTATGAACACTTCGGAGGCGCAGTGACATACTGCATCGTTCCTAATGATGTGATTGAGAAGGGTTGTCTGCTCCACTATGACGGGGATGCTTTCTATGAAGTATCTGTGTCAGAGCCTATGTACTGTATCATCGGCGGATATATGGCGAACTATCATACGAAGCCGGAGACACACGAACATTTTATCGGCGCAAAAGCGGGAGGGAACATTGCGATCCTCGGAGGATGCGGACCGATGGGACTGGGCGCAATCAGTTATGCACTTGCCATGGAAAACAAACCGAAGACGGTTGTTGTTACGGAGATCAACGACGACCGAATCAACCGGGCCAGAGAAGTGATCTCTGAGGAAGATGCAAAAGCAAGAGGTGTGGAATTACATTATGTAAACACAGCAAAGATGGATGATGAGGTCAAAGAACTGATGGATCTCACCGGAGGAGAGGGATACCATGACGTATTTGTTTACGCTCCGGTAAAAGCGATTGCAGAGACAGGAAACAAGATCCTTGCATTCGACGGCTGCATGAACCTGTTCGCAGGTCCTTCTGACAGTGAATTTTCCGCAGACATGAACCTCTATGACTGCCATTACAGAAATACGAAGCTTCTGGGATCTTCAGGGGGCATTAAGGCAGACCTTCTGGAAGCGCTCGATCTGATCGCCAAGAAAGAGGTCAATCCTGCTGTTATGATCACTCATGTGGGAGGCATTGACGCAATCGTTGATACAACTCTTCATTTACCTGAGATACCGGGGGGAAAGAAACTTACCTATACACAGTTTGATATGCCTCTGACAGCGATTGAAGACTTCAGAAAACTGGGTGAGACCGATCCTCTGTTTGCGAAGCTTGCCGATGCATGCGACAAAAATCAGGGATTGTGGAACAAAGAAGCAGAAGAAATTTTACTGGATCATTTCGGAGTATAACTTATGTTTGCAAGAGAGCGGAAAGAAGAACTGCTGGCTTATATGAGGGTACATAAGAGGGCTGGCATCCATGAACTGTCGGAAGAATTTCATGTGACCGGCGCCACCATAAGGTCCGATTTAAGTGAATTGGAGAAAGAGGGACACCTGATTCGGACCCACGGGGGCGCACTGCTAAAGGAAGAAGAAGTCACAAAGGAGGCATTTCTTGCCTCCAGGTGGAACTTAAATCCCGATAAAAAGAGGATCATTGCACAGGGTGCCAAAGAGTTCGTCAGGGAAGGAGATATTATCCTGATCGACAGCGGTTCTACCATGCTGGAATTTGCAAAGGTTCTGACAGACTTTAATGACCTGAAGGTAGTGACCAATGATCTGAACATCGCTCTTGAACTGCAGAAAAAGCCTTCTATTCAGGTGATACTGATCGGAGGAACTGTGAGGAACCAGTTTGAATGTACCTTTGGTTCCCTGGGGATTGAATTTCTTGAGAGGATTTCCGTGGATAAACTGTTCTTGTCACCAAACGCTTTGTCAGTTTCCAAAGGGCTGACCACGCCCAATGAGGAGACAGCGGCGATGAAGCGTGCGATGATGAGGACCGCAACAGAAGCATATATGCTGTGCGACAGTACGAAGATTGGACGGAAGACCTTTTGCCGGTTTGCGAGGAACAGTGATTTTAAATATCTGATCACTGATGAGGGAATCCAGACTGCCGACAAAAAAGAACTTGAGAAGCAGGGAATCAAGGTCAGGGTGTGTAAGATGAAAGGTCAGGAATAACCTGGAAATTATCTTACCACCGGTTATAATTTAAAAAATTGTCAAGCAAAAAGGGAAGAAAATTTATTGAGAATTTTTCTTCCTTTTTTGCGTTGGATAGAACTGACAAACCGCGTATTTATGCGGTTTATAAGGTTATTAAAAGGAGGAAAATGTAAGAAAATCTTGTCAAAAAATCTTCTGCAAAATTTACCACTGGCAATAGTGGACGTATGGAAATACAATCAATATAATGGAATTATAGATAAACGTTTATCAGATATGAACCATTAACTGCAGCAAAAAATTATACCAAAAAGAGAAGGAAAAAAGGAGGATTATTATGGCAAGTAGTTTCAAAGCTAAAGTCCAAAAAATGGGCGGATTCCTTTCAGGAATGGTAATGCCTAACATTGGTGCCCTGATTGCATGGGGTATTATCACAGCATTATTTATTCCGACAGGATATTTCCCAAATGAAAAGATGAACGAACTCGTAGGCCCGACACTTAAGTTCTTGATCCCGTTGTTATTTGGATACACCGGAGGTCATACAGTATATGGAAGACGTGGTGCCGTTGCAGGTACACTTGCAACAATCGGTGTTGTCATTGGTTCAGAAGCAACCATGATGATCGGTGGTATGGTCATGGGACCTCTCGGTGCATGGATCATCAAGCAGTTTGACAAATTGTTAGAAGGACGTGTAAAACCAGGTCTGGAAATGTTAGTAGACAACTTCTCCATGGGTATCATTGGAGCACTGATGATGATCGCGGGATTCGTTGTAATCACACCGCTTTTTGCAGGTATTACAAGTGTCTTAACAGTCGGTGTTAACTTTGCGATCGATCACAGCATCCTTCCATTCACACCAATCTTCGTTGTACCAGGACAGGTATTGTTCTTAAACAACGCGATCAATCACGGTATCTTTACTCCGCTTGCGATTGAACAGGCTGCAGAGACAGGAAAATCTATTCTGTATCTTGTAGAGGCAAACGGCGGTAACTGGGCAGGACTTGTACTTGCATTTATGTGCTTTGGAAAAGGTATGGCAAAGAAATCTGCACCTGGTGCAGCGATCATTCAGATCATCGGTGGTATCGGTGAAGTATCTTTCCCTTATGCTTTGATTAAACCTGTTACTATTCTTGGACCGATCTGCGGTTCCATCGCAGCGTTATTCTGGTTCCAGATCATGGGCGGTGGTGCCGTTGCAGCAGTATCACCTGGATCAATCATTGCCTTGGCAATTATGTCACCGAAAGGAAAGCTGTTCGTCAATCTGGCCGGATATGTCATAGCTGCGATTGTATCGTTTGTTATCGTTGCATTCTTCCTCAAACGGGATAAGACACCGGACGATGAGGTCGGAGAAGTAGGCGGAATCGACATGAGTCAGTTTGTTGAAAGCCACAGTGCTCCTGGAGAAGAGAAGAAAGCCGTTGCAGCAAACGATGTTGAATTTCCAAAACGCAAGGTTAAAAAAGTAGCATTTGCATGTGACGCGGGAATGGGGTCCAGTGCCATGGGAGCTTCCATGCTGAAGACACAGCTGAATAAGATCGGAATGTCCATAGACGTAAATCATGTGTCCATACATCAGATTCCGGCTGACATCGATGTTATCGTAACGAATGAAAACTTATATGAAGCTGCGAGCAGTGCGGCTCCGGCAGGTGTACCGGTCATTGCGATCGAGAACTTCCTGGATGCGGCTGAACAGGCAGCAATTGCCAAGAAGATTAAAGACATGGCTGAATAAGTCAGACTGCGGCGCCATAATTGAAGAATTATGGCGCCTTCTAAGTAAAGGAGCTGCAAAATTATGCTGATGTCTAATCGTGTAAAAGATATCATACAGATTGTCTTAAGCAGCCGTGGTTTCGTAACCATGAAAGATATTGCCAACAAGATGAATGTCTCAGAGAGGACCGTATACCGGGAAATCCCTGAGGTGACAGAAGTGTTAAGGCAGTATCAGATTACGTTGGAAACGGTGAGCAAAAAAGGAATCCGGGCTGTCGGTCTGCCTGAACCTATTCAGAAACTCCAGACAGAATTAGGGGAACATAAAAAACTCCAGGTAGTAGACCCTAAGGAACGAATGTATTTGGTTCTCTTAGAACTGCTTCATCAGGATGACTTCATGAAGACAGAAGCATTGGCAATCGATATGGGTACATCCCTCCCGACAATCAGGAATGATCTGAAAAAGATTGAGAAAATTCTTCCGGAGTACAATATTAAATTAATCTCAAAAAAGGGAGATGGAATCTGCCTGAGCGGTGAGCAGGTGGCGAGGGATCATCTGATGGTCAATATCATCATGAAAAACACAGATGTGGATGTGATAGTACACTGGCTTGCAGGGAATGTCAGGCAGTTTCATTCTTTTATGCAGAAGCTGGATGAATATGGTTATATGGACCTGTTTCAGACATGTGAAAAAATATTAAGAGATATCAGCCATAAACTGATCCAAAAAAATTATCAGATACTTGACCAGAACTATGCAGAATTAGTCATGCTGGTGTCACTGCTGATCCGCAGACACAAGATCGGAAACAGGAAATACAGTACAGATTTTACTGTGGAACAAGTGGACAAGAACCAGAAGAAGGTTGTCGCCGCATTGATCCGGATGCTGGAAAAGAAATATTCCATTTCCCTGGACGAGGCAGAAAAAGAATATCTTCTGTGGGTTATGGATATCAGTGTCGGAAAAAGGAACAATGAAAATGTGTTTGTCAAAAATTTTGTGCTCAAGCCAAAGATTGAAGAGTTTGTAGAACTGGTGGAAGGGCGTATGGGCATTACTCTGAGCCAGGATACAAAGCTTATGGACGGACTGCTGACGCATATCGATAAAGCCCTGGTGCGGACAAGGAGCGGAATGAGTATCTCGAATCCAATTATCCGCGACATTGAAAAAGATTATTCGCAGCTGTTTTCCATTATAAAAGATACGGTCAGAAAAGTATTTCCGGATGATTATTTTCCGGATGATGAGATAGGGTATCTGGTATTATATTTTGCGGTATCATTGGACAACATTACAAAGAAGACATTCCGGGTGCTGGTGGTATGTTCCAGCGGTATGGGATCTTCCAAGATGCTGGCCAGCCGTCTGGAGAGGGAGATACCCGAGATTTATGTAAGAAAGATTGTATCTTTGGTAGGGCTGGGAGAAGAAGACTTAAACGATTATGACTTGATCCTGTCAACCATCCCGCTGTATTTAAAAGACAGGGAGTATCTGAAAGTTTCTCCGCTCCTGAACGATAATGAGCTGGAGATTGTAAAAGAAAAAATTAGAAGGCATAAGCATCAGACTTTAAGGAAGATTGAGGAACAGGAAAGAAAGGCGGCGGAGTTAGAAAGCAGCAACAGTATTGTATCTTTAAAACAGTTAAAACAATTAACTACGTGGGCAGTAGACTTATTGGCTGAATTCCATGTGTATGAAATTAATAATCTGAAGGATGAAAACCACTTATTTTCAAATTTGGAACACACGATCTGGGAAGCCGGAATCTTTATCGGTGAACAGGAGATTAAGAATTATGTGATCCGGCATGGAAATGAATGCCGTTTTACCATACCGACGACGGAAATCAGTTACTTTGAGTGTTATTTAAAGAAAATAAAAAAACCGCTTCTTTTCGTCTACCATTTAAAAGAGAAACGAATGGTCGATCCTCAGGAGGGTGATGCGGTCAGTAACATTATATTTTTCTTCTATCCAACGGAAATGGAAGAAGTACAGCAGATGTTTCTGCGATATATTACTGAATTGATCATCGAAGACCGGGATGTCATGAAGTTAATAGAGAAGGGCGACGAAGAAGAAATCAGGCAATGCTTTGGACACAGGTTCAGACATTATATAGGAGAATCAATTTAGGAGGTTTCATTATGGCAGATAAGAAGAGTATTTTTAACGAAGACAACATCAGATTGAACGCATCCTTTGCTACGAAGGAAGAGGCTATCCGGGCTGCGGGACAGATCCTTGCAGACAATGGTTACGTAAAAGAAGAATATATAGATGATATGCTGAAGAGGGAAGAAGTGGTCTCTACCTACATCGGCAATCACATTGCGATTCCGCACGGCATCGTAAAATCCGAAGAAAGGATTATGGCTTCAGGAATTTCCTTTATCCAGGTTCCTGAGGGCGTAGACTATGAAGGAAAAACTGCAAATGTCATCATTGGAATTGCAGGTAAGAACAATGAGCATATTGAGATTTTAGGAGATATCGCAGTGGCATGCTCAGATCTTGACAACGTAGAAAAACTTAGAAATGCAAAGACCAAAGAAGAAATACTGAATGTATTTAAAGATGTGGTCCGCTAAAACAGACGGAGGGAATAAAATGAAAGCAGTACACTTTGGGGCTGGCAAGATCGGCCGCGGGTTCATCGCAGACTTGCTGCATGATACAGGATATGAAATCGTATTCGTGGACGTAAATGAGAAAGTCAACGAGGAACTGAACAAATACCATAACTACTACTTATACGTGATCGAGGAGGATTACAGGAGAAAAGAAATCGACAAGGTTTCCGCTCTCTCTCCGATCACAGAAGAAGACAAAGTCGTGGAGGCAATCGTGGAAGCAGACGTAGTCACTACGGCAGTGCTGGCAGACAATTTCCCTAAAATTGCAGGTACTCTCGCAAAAGGGCTGAAAGCCAGATTGGAAGCAGGCAAAGAAAGAGTCAATGTAATTCCTTGTGAGAACGCATTGTTCAACGGAGATCTGCTCTTAAAGGAACTTGTCAAAACTGAAATTGCTTCTGAGGATGACTTCCTAAAAGCAGCGGCATTCCCGAATACGGCAGTAGACCGTATGGTATTCGGTACCGACAAAGACGGCAGAGACGGAATTGACATCGGAAAAGATCACGAGCTGGCAGTGGAAGTGAATAAGCTGGTAGACCCAGAGAAACTTCCGATTGCCGGAGCAGAATATACCGATAATCTTCAGAAGTTCCTGGAGAGAAAACTTTATACAATCAACTGCGGACACGCATGGTCCGGTTATATCGGAAAATTGATGGGATATGAGATCATCCAGGATTACTTCGCGGTGCCGGAAAACATTGAAATGACAAGAGAAGTCATGAGAGAAGTTGCGGCTCTGATGGTTGCAAAACACGGATTTACCGAGAAGGAAATGGAAGACTACATTACGTTTGCATTAAACCGTTTTTGTACTCCTGGTATCAAAGACACGATCACACGTATCTCCAGGGCGCCGATCAGAAAGCTTGCACCGAATGACCGTCTGGTAGGACCGGCTGTACAATGTGAGGAGAGGGGACTCAAAAATACACTTCTCCTGAGAGGTATTGCAGCGACATTCCTGTTCGACGTCAAAGAGGATGAGCAGTCTGTTGAGATGATGCAGTATGTGGCTGACAACGGCATTGAAGATGCAGTGACTCATTTTACAGGTATTGAAGCGGGAACCAGGATGTTTGATGAGATCGTCAAAGATTACAACGAATTAAAGGAAGGAAAATAATATGAAATTACAGTTAGCTTTAGATGAAATGAACCTTGTAGATGCACTGCGTTTCGCTGACAAGGTTGCGGAGCATGTCGATATTATCGAAGTGGGAACTCCTTTCGTTATGGACGAAGGAATGAGGGGTGTGCGTGAATTCCACCGTTTCTTCCCGGACAAAGAGATCCTGGCCGATTTAAAGATCATGGACGGCGGATATCTGGAAGCAAGCTATGCCTATGAGGCAGGTGCTGCTTATGCTACAATCCTGGGTGTTTCTGATAACCTGACCATTGAAGGCGCTTTAAAAGCGGCAAGAGACTATGACAGAAAACTCGTTGTGGATATGATCTGTGTGGAAGATCTTCCGACTAGAATTGCAAAGATGGAAGAAATCGGAGTTGACATCCTGGCAGTTCATACAGGGGCTGACCAGCAGGCAGCAGGCAGAGAGCCGATCCAGGATCTTCAGGTTATGACAGAACATGCAAAGAAGGCTCAGATCGCTGTGGCCGGAGGTATTAACAGTAAGACCATCGATAAATATGTTGCCTTAAAACCGGAGATTATTATTGTAGGATCTGCGATCGGACATGCAGAAGATCCGGTTGCGGAAGCAAAAGCGATCAAAGACGCGATGCTTTAAACCACAAATTGAGACTGGAGGGAAAGATTATGACAGAATGTAAAAATATGATGGCGATTCTCGGAGAATTAACCGACAACGCAAAAGAAGTAGATAATGAACAGATCGAGGCAGTGGAAAAACTGATCACAGAGGCAAAAAGAATCTTTATAAGCGGTGCGGGACGTTCCGGATTTGCTGCCAGAGGATTTTCTAATCGTCTGATGCATCTTGGGTATACCGTATACTTTGTTGGCGAGCCGACCACACCGTCGATTCAGGCAGGAGATCTGCTGATCGTCGGTTCCGGTTCCGGAAATACCGCGAGCCTTGTGTCTAATGCCAAAAAGGCAAAGAGCCAGGGAGCAAAGGTAGCGACCATTACAATGTTCCCTGAGAACACGATCGGATCTATGGCAGATGCGGTAATCACTCTTCCGGGAGTTACGAAGAAGTGTGACAATCATGAGGGTGCGGGAACTGTTCAGGCTGCCGGTTCCGGATTCGAGCAGTTAAGCTGGATTACATATGACTGTATGGTTATGGATCTGATGAGGATTACAAGTCAGTCAGATGACGATCTGTTTGCAAGACATGCAAATATGGAGTAATAACAAATATGATATAAAAGGGGCTCTTTCCGGAGCCCCTTTTATATAACACAATACCAGAAGACATGACAGTAGGGAGGAATTTCAGACTATGAAACAGGTTATGATTGTAGGAGCAGGACGCCTTGGAAAAGGATTTTTTGGAGAAACATTCGATAATGCCGGATGGAAAATCGCTTTTTTAGACAAGGATCCGAGGGTGGTCGAGGAACTAAAGAGGACAGGGAGTTATCACGTGGAAGTCCACAGGGTAGATTCTATTGAGAACCGGACTGTCTCAGGGTATGAGGCTTATGTCTGTGATGAAAATTATTCCTGCATGGATGCGTTTTTGAATACGGATGTTATTATGCTGCCGCTTTATCCAAAAGATTTTAGGGAAGCAGGACATTATTTATCTAAGTGTTTCACTGAGTTTTATAAAAAGCAGCCTGAGAAAAAGCTGACCGCTATCTGTGTGACAAACAAAAATTATCTGATCCCGGAAATTATAGAAAGTTTTAAGGAAAAACTCCCGGATGATGTGAAAGCGTGGTTTGATACGAATGTAGCAGTCAGAGATTCTATTATCCGGAGAGGAACAGATGCACAGACTCACTATGCCACTGAGATAGTGACGATGGCGGTTGCTTCGCTTCTGATTCAGACTCCTGTATATAATGATTTCAGCGATGTTGAATGGCTGGAACTGAATGACCAGATAGAAACTCTGAAGGATTTAAAAGTGTTTGCAATCAATGGACCTCATGCGTCAACTGCTTTCTGGGGTTATCTGAAAGGTTATAAAACGATACCGGATGCCGAAAAAGATGAGGAGATTGCCGGCATTATTTATCAGGCGCATAAAGAGATTCTCGATATGATCATGGAAGAATACGATATTACAAAAGAGGAGCTGGATCATTTGGAAAATCTTCCGACGCCGATGGGAGAGATTCCGGATTCCATCTACAGAGTAGCATTTGATCCGATAAGAAAACTTTCCAGAGGAGACAGGCTTACCGGAGCTGCACAGAGGTGCCTCAAACATGGTCTCCCTTATGAAGCGATTGCAAAAGGTATGGCAGCCGGCTTTGGATATACGGAGCCAGAGGATGAAAATGCGGTAAAGCTTCAGGAGGAAATCAAAGAATTGGGGATCGAAGAGACTGTGTATAAATATACGAAACTTGAAAAAGACAGCCCTATTCTGAGAAAAGTAGTGGAAGAATATGAAGCTCTGGAAGACAGAGGACTGATAAAATAAGAAGAATAATTTTGGCAAAAAAGCTGTGTTCCTTTTCATTGGGGAGACAGCTTTCTTTGTTATTTATCCTGATCCTATGTTACAATAAGTCTGTATTTTATGTTTAACAACAGTGGAAAAATACAGGAAAGGGTGTGTATATTGTGGAAAATAAATTTGACGTCATTATTATAGGAGCAGGGCCTTCGGGGATTTTCTGTGCGTATGAACTCTCACAAAAGAAACCGGATTTAAAGATCTTAATGATAGAGAAGGGAAGAAGGATTGAAGACCGGTCCTGTCCCAAAAGGAAAACAAAAGTGTGTGTGGGCTGTAAGCCATGTTCCATTACGACCGGATTTGCAGGTGCAGGAGCTTTTTCTGACGGAAAGCTTTCCCTCTCTCCGGATGTGGGCGGAAATCTGCCGCAGATCCTTGGATACGAAGAAACAGAGCAGCTTCTGAAAGAATCGGACCAGATCTATTTGAAATTTGGAGCGGACACAAAAGTGTATGGATTGAATGAAGAAAAAGAAATTGCAAGGATCAGAAAAAAGGCAATTAAAGCCAATCTGAAATTAATCGAGTGTCCGATTCGGCATCTTGGCACGGAAGAGGGATATAAGATATACCAAAGGCTTCAGGAGCACCTGCTTGGCGTGGGGGTCAGGATGGAATTTAACACCATGGTTGATAATATTCTGACTGCAAAAGGACGGGTGAGGGGTGTGGTCACCGATAAAGGAGAGACATTCTATGCAGAGGAAGTTGTTGCCGCCGTGGGCAGGGAAGGATCTGAATGGCTCAGCAACCTGTGCCGGGAACACGAGATTGCGACTGAGGTGGGAACCGTAGACGTAGGCGTCAGAGTGGAGGTTCGGGATGAAATCATGGAAGAACTGAACAAGAGCCTGTACGAGGCAAAGCTGGTATATTATACGCCGACCTTTGACGATAAAGTCCGCGTGTTCTGTACCAACCCTTCAGGAGAAGTGGCCACAGAATATTATGAGGACGGACTTGCAGTAGTAAACGGCCATGCATATAAGGCAGAAAAATATAAGACAAAGAATACTAATTTTGCAATTCTTGTATCGAAAAATTTTACGAAGCCGTTTAAAGAGCCCATCCAGTATGGAAAACATATCGCGCAGCTCAGCAATATGCTCTGCGACGGAAAGATCCTTGTCCAGAGGTTCGGAGATTTTGTCCGGGGACGCAGAACGACAGAGGAACGCCTTCTCAGAAACAACATCACGCCGACGTTAAGGGATGCGGTGCCGGGGGATCTGTCATTGGTATTTCCTTACAGAATTATGAAAGCGATTGAAGAGATGATCTATGCACTGGATCAGGTGACGCCGGGGATGGCCAGTGATGAAACGCTGCTCTATGGAGTGGAAGTGAAATTTTATTCCAATAAAGTCGTCACAGACCAGGCGTTTGAAACCAACATCAAAGGCCTTCGGGCAATCGGTGACGGAGCCTCAGTCACAAGGGGCCTTCAGCAGGCATCGGCTAACGGGCTGAGCGCAGCCAGGAGTATTTTAACTGCGAAAGGAGTATCTATATGAGATATATATGTACCGTCTTATCCGTATCGGACATTAAGAAATCCAGAAAGTTTTATGAGAATTTATTCGGATTGGAGCTTTACCAGGATTATGGCATCAATATATCCTTTACTTGCGGACTTGCACTGCAGCAGGACTTTGACTGGCTGGTGAACATACCAAAAGAGGCAGTTCTGAAAAAAACAAATAACATCGAGATCTGCTTTGAAGAAGAGGACTTCGATGGATTCTTGAAAAAACTGAAAACTTATCCGGATGCTGAGCATTTGGGAGATGTGATCGAGCACAGCTGGGGACAGCGTGTCATCAGGTTTTATGATCCGGACGGGCATCTCATCGAAGTGGGAGAGTCAATGAAAATGGTAATTACCCGTTTTCTGGATTCGGGACTTACTATGGAAGAAGTTTCCAGCAAGATGGATGCCTCGGCAGAAGATCTGCAAAAACTTTTAGATAAGGAAGAATGATCCTTTGAGTTCTATGGATAAAATAGGATCATATATAAGACGACAGTATCGTTTCCGGTGTTGCGGTAAGAGTGAGCAGTATCTCCCGGAAATCGTATACTTTCGTCTTTTGTTAAGGTAAATTTGTGATAATCAGCGCATATTTCAAGATCTC
This sequence comes from Anaerostipes sp. CAG:276, assembly GCF_000432215.1. Classification (NCBI taxonomy): domain Bacteria; kingdom Bacillati; phylum Bacillota; class Clostridia; order Lachnospirales; family Lachnospiraceae; genus Anaerostipes; species Anaerostipes sp. CAG:276. Next base: position 26,078 of record NZ_FR889184.1, on the reverse strand, counting down.
CGTGAAATACAGTGATAAATTCTGTCGTTCCTTTCAGATGTGCTTCGGACTCCCAGCGGCTGTATGGTTCCAACTTCAGATAGTATACGGCGAATTTCCTGTCGGCGTCATCCGGAAAAAGCGGATAATTTTTAACCCTTCCCGAATCTTCCAGCAGCGGTTCTATGTCTGCTGTCTTAATGATTTCGTATGGAGTTTTTGGACGGACAGTCAAGGCATCAAAGGGTACCTTCATGCCATTTGATATTTTCCACAAGGTTGATATCGTTGGGTTCCCGTCCCCGCGCTCAATTTGGGCCAGCATACTTTTACTGACACCGCTTAATTTTGAAAGTGCCTCCATGCTGAGTTTCTGCTTTTCACGGAGACGTTTAATGTTTTTGGCAACAATTAAATTCATTGTATCCAAAGAAAGACTCCTTTCTATTGACAATATATTGTACAAATTGTATTATTATATCATACGAGTGCAATATAATAACTGTTTTGTATTATTATATTATTTTGAAACGGGATTGTAAATAGAAAAGGAGGTTTCATTTGCTGCATCTATATGATTTTGTAATTTATTGTTTTATAACTGCTTATACTCCGGGGGCAAATAATCTGCTCTCTATGAGCAATGCCATACGCCTTGGATTTCGCCGCAGCGTACGTTTTAATCTTGGGATCTTGGCCGGCTTTACGGCAGTTATGACAATTTGTACGGTTTTCAGTACGGCACTTTATTCTTCTCTTCCAAAAATTAGATTTGTCATGCAGTTTCTTGGGGCTGCCTATATGCTGTTCCTGGCATGGAAATTGTGGAAGAGTTCCAATGATATGACTTCAGACGGAGGAAGTGAAGCCAGCTTTCTCTCGGGAATGATCTTACAGTTTGCTAATCCTAAAATATACATTTATGCTATAACAGCCATGTCACTTTATATTCTTCCCGCCTATCAGTCGACAGGCGCTTTAGCAGCATTTACGATTATGTTATCATTGATCGGTGCGTCAGGATCTTTTGTATGGGCATTGTTTGGGTCGGCTTTTTGCAATTTTTTCTCAAAACATTTCCGTGCGGTCAATCTGGTGATGGTTCTTCTGCTGATCTACTGTGCAGTCTCACTATTTATGTAAATTCACAAAAAAACAAAGATTCATTCAGCTGTTTTTGGGCAAATGGGCAAAAAATAAAAAAAGACTTATGAAGCTTTGAATGACCCTGCTATACTAAATATTAGAAAATAAATATATGACAGAAATGAAAATGGTAGCGAGATTATAAGACTCTAATCGCAGCGAAAGTTACAGTCTTATAGTCCCGCTATTTTTTTCTGTATGAATCAATGAAAAGTTTGGAGGAATTTATGGAAAAGAATCATTTTATGGAACGGGAGAGTATTGGGAAACTCATGCTGAAATTTTCTGTTCCGTGTATTATGTCACTGCTGGTGTCATCTCTTTATAATATTGTAGACCAGATCTTTATCGGGCAGGGGATCGGATATCTGGGAAATGGAGCTACCAACGTGGTGTTCCCGGTTACGATCATTGCACTCGCGATGGCACTGATGGTTGGAGACGGATGTGCAGCAAACTTAAGTATCTGCCAGGGGTGCAAAGATCAGGACAGAGCCAGAAAGAGCGTAGGAAATGCGATTGTGCTGCTTGTGGCAGCAGGTGTGGTTTTTACTGTTTTACTTTTTCTGTTTAAGGATCAGTTTCTGAAGGCTTTTGGCGCGACAGAGAATAACTTTGCATATGCCAGGGAATATTTTGTGTATATCATGATTGGAATTCCGTTTTTTATGTTTTCCAATGGCATGAACTCTATTATCAGGGCAGACGGCAGCCCTCAGTTTGCAATGATATCTACTTTGATTGGTGCAGTTATCAATGTGATCCTGGATCCGATTATGATTTTTGTATTTCATTGGGGAATGATGGGTGCAGCCCTGGCTACGATTACCGGTCAGATTGTGTCAGCGATTCTGGCAGTTTATTATCTTTGCCATATGAAATCTATAAAGATGGAAACAGAATGTTTTCGAGTGGACCCCATAATTTCTAAAAAGGTGCTTTCTCTGGGGATCAGCAGCTTTCTGACACAGATTTCGATCGTAGCCATTATGGCGGCAATGAACAATATGCTCGTGATTTACGGAGCACAGTCCAGGTTTGGGTCTGATATTCCGCTGACAGTGGTGGGAATTGTTATGAAAGTATTCCAGATTGTGATTGCTTTTTCTGTAGGCATCGCAGCAGGCTCCCAGCCAGTGATCGGGTTTAACTACGGAGCAGGACTGAACCACAGAGTGAAGAAGATATTTAAGCTGATGATGGCGGCGGAAGCCTGCGTAGGTGTGTTTTCCATGATCATATTCGAATGTTTTCCTATGGAGATCATCAAACTATTTGGAAATGAGAGTGCACTTTACAATGAGTTTGCGGTTCTTGCTTTCAGAACTTATCTTTGTACCATAGTATTATGCTGTATCCAAAAATCAGTCAGTATTTTTCTGCAGGCATTGGGGAAGCCAATTCTCTCAATGGGGCTCTCCCTGCTCAGAGACTTTATTTTAAGTGTACCGCTGGTTCTATTTCTTCCAAAATTATTGGGGATAAAAGGGACTCTTTATTCTGCGCCGGCGGCAGATATGATCTCATTCATCGCTGTGATTGCCGTAACCCGGTATCTTTTCGGACATTTAAAAAAAGATGAAAAGGAGGAGAGAGAAACAGCTTTTAACAGAGGAGAAGAAACAATAAATCTGGTGTCAGAGTAGATTATGAAATGTCTGAAGCAGGGTCCCTTTATTCCGGGATTCCTGCTTCTTTTTCGTCTGCAGTATCAGCATCATCATGTCTGGAGGAGTGCAGATAGGATTCATTTGCTTCTTTGCCTGCAGCTATGAGACGTTCCAGCCCCTCTTCAGGGCACAGAAAAGAGCCGATCGGATAAGGTGTCTTAGTATATATACCATGGAAATCCGTGCCGCCGGTCATAAATAAATCATGTTCTTTGGCCAGAGATCTGACATGGTCCTTTGTGCGCTCATCATTTCTCGGATGATTCAGTTCGATACCGTCGATGAGTTTTTCTTCAATGAGCATCTCCATGAGCATGGGATTTTTATATTCTCCCGGGTGGGCAAGGACTACGACACCGCCGCAGGATCGGATCAGGCCGACTGCTTCGTGTGTTGTCAGATCCTTCTGGGTCAGTTTGTATTTAGAACCGGAAGAAAAAAGCTCTTGGTGGAGTTCACCGATAGGGGTACCTGTATATCCCAGAGAAGCCAGGACCTGCATCATATGTACTTCATACAGGGTAGTACTTTCCCGGGCAGCCTCAAAGAGCTGTTCTTTCGTGATCGGATAATCTTCCATGAGCTTTTCGTACATGGCAAGCTTCGTCTGCCGCTGATATTCCAGATAACGGTCAAGCTTTCTCTGAAGCTTCTTTACATCGGCAGGATAGTAGCAGAGAAGATGAGGTTTTGTATCGGAAGCCTCGTGAACAGAGTTGATCTCGACCCCAGGGATGACATTGATCCCAAGTTCTTTTCCTAGAGCAAGTACAGCGGGAATAGAGTGGGTGGAATTGTGGTCTGTTACGGCGATATAATCCAGGCCGACGCGTTTTGCCTGGGAGATCAGCTGGTCGACGTTTAAAGCGCCGTCGGACAGCACAGTATGTGAGTGAAGATCTGCTTTCATTTTTAAATTCCTCCTAGTAATTTGGCTGATTATATTATATCATGAAGATAAGCGGATTTAACAGAAATACTTATTAAAATAAAAGACTGATCAGACAGAAAAAGGGGGCTATCGATATGAATTTAGAAGACTTTTATAGAGGAAGAGGCGAAGATTATCCGGTTATCATCGGAAGGTTTATGGGAAATGAAAATCTTTTAAAGAAGTTTGTCAAGAATTTTCCGGATGACCCGACCTATGGACGGCTTTGCGAAGCGATGGAGGCAAAAGACTGGCCGCAGGTGGAAATGTCGGCGCATACATTGAAGGGGGTAGCGGCGAATCTGAGTTTTTCAAAACTATTTCAGGCATCGGCGGACCTGGTCAGCGTCATAAGAGAACAAGAGACAGAGAAGGCAGATGGATTATTTTCAGAAGTGCAGAAAGCTTACAAAGAGGTAG
>NZ_FR889184.1:12875-21868 GCF_000432215.1 Anaerostipes sp. CAG:276 | reverse complement strand
GAAGCAGAAAAGCGGACGCTTTTGATCGTTGACGACGTGGAATTAAACAGAGCAATCTTGAATGAGATTTTCTGTAAAAATTATTATATTATTGAAGCTGCCAATGGAAAAGAAGCTCTGGATATTATTTTAGATGCGAGGAAAAAAGTAGACTTGGTTCTGCTTGATTTAGTCATGCCCGTCATGGACGGTTTCGTACTGATGGAGATACTGAAAGAAAAGGGGGTACTGGAGCATCTCCCGGTGGTGGTCATCACGGTGGACGGTTCGGAACAGATTCTGGAGAAGGCATACTCCATGGGGGCGGAAGAGATCATCATCAAACCGTTTAACCCCGATATCATCAGGGAAAAAGTAAAAAATATTTTGTCCATGTACATAAGGATGGAACTGATCAGCAGCATGGGGAAGCTTCAGCACCTGACTGAGGAAGATACAGAGGATCAGCTTTCTGCGGATACCGGCACAAAAACACGGATCGATGCCCTTTCTACTCGGACGCTGTATCTCCTTGAGCTGGAGAGGGAAAAGAACCGGGTGCTGGCAAATCTCTCCGGGGATATTATGTTTGATTATGATGTAAAGTCAGATACGCTTTCTTTTTCAGAAAAATATTTTGAGGTATTCGGGCGGGATACTGTGATCGAGGAAGTGAGCCGGAAGATCAGGAGAACGGATATCATCTATGACGATGACAAGCAGGTATTGGTGAACAATCTGGAAGGGCTGAGTACGGACAATACAACGATGCGTGCACAGATCCGGCTGATGACAAAAGACAGCGGATATCTTTGGTATGAGTGTTTTATAAAGTCTATCTGGGATATGGACGATGGAATGTGTTTGTCTCTGATAGGGAAATTCGTCAATATAGATCAGCACAGGAAAGAAATCTCCCGATGGAAAGAAGCGGCCGACAATGATGCCTTGACAGGAATCAATAATCGTAAAGGGCTGGAAGAAAAGATCTTAAAGATTATGAAAGAGAATTGGGATTCTTCAGGCGTACTGCTGTTTCTGGACCTGGATGACTTTAAACAGATCAATGACAGCAAAGGTCATGCTTTTGGCGACAAAGTGCTGCGGACCGTAGCAGAGAAGATTAAAAGCTGTGTCAGATCAACCGATGTGGTAGGCAGGATTGGGGGAGACGAGTTCATTGTTTTTCTCAACGGGATCGGAGGAAAGGATGCGGCACTCAAAAAGGCAGAAGAGATAGAACAGAAGATTCAGGACGGCTTTCATGGATATCCGGTAACGGTCAGCATAGGGATCGCACAGTTCCCGGAAGACGGAGCAGAATTTGATGTATTGATCAAGAGGGCAGATCAGGCACTTTATTACTCTAAAAATAAGGGAAAGAATTGGTATACATTTTATGATAAGAAGACAAAAGACATGCCGTTTCAGTCACTGCTCTCCAAGATGGACAGCGATGAAGATTTATAATATGAGATCATCGGAAATCAACGGGCAAAGATCGTTTGATTTCCTTTGGTCTCATTTGTTTTGGATCAGATTTTTCTCTGATACATTTTCTTTATAAATCCGGTCAGGGCGTACAGAAGCATAGCGATGATGCATAAGAGAACGATAGACATTAGTACCCAATCCATTTTAAATACCTGGCTTCCGTAGATGATCAGGTATCCAAGGCCGGAGCGTGCTGCCAAAAATTCTCCGATGATCACACCTACAAGAGAAAGCCCAATATTTACGTTCATAATGCTTAAAAGCAATGGAATACAGCTGGGTATGACTGCCATGGTCAGGCAGTCTTTTTTTGTTCCTCCGAGAGTCCGGATGAGTGTCAGACGCTCCTTATCCACGTGGAGAAATCCACTGTATAAATTCAGGATACTTCCGAAAACCGCAATGGAGATGGCGGTGATAATGATCGTCTTCATATTATTTCCGAGCCAGACGATCAGGATCGGAGCAAGGGCTGATTTCGGAAGACTGTTTAAGACTACAAGGTATGGGTCGATGATCTTGGCAGCCGTGGGGAACCACCATAAGATAGTCGCGATCAGCACTGAAAATAAAGTGATCAGCGCAAAGCTTACGAGCGTTTCAGCCAGAGTAACCCCAATATGAAGAAAGATGGAATGGTCTGTTACCATGCCGTAAAAACACCGGATGATCCTGCTTGGACTGCTGAAAATAAATCCGTTCAGTATATTTTTTGAAACCGCTGTTTCCCAGGCAAATAAAAGAAGGAGAAGCAGAAGGACCTGGGCAACCCGGATCCAATATTTTTTCCGTTGTATTTGGTTTAAATACTCGGACTGTTCTTTAGAAATTGGATCAGTCATTGATTTCCCTCCATAATTGATTAAAATAATCTTTAAATTCTACTGCATTTCTTGCAGCCTGCGGTGTTTTTTTCTCACATGTAAGGTGAATAGGAACAATGGTCTTGACAGTTCCCGGACGTTTGGACAGCACGATGACACGGTCGGCCATACTGATCGCCTCAGAAAGATCATGGGTGACGAGGAGAGCAGTTTTTTTCTTCTCTTTTATGATGGTGCCTATATCATCGGATACCCGGAGTCTTGTCTGGTAGTCCAATGCAGAAAATGGTTCATCCAGAAGAAGGATATCCGGGGACAGGGCGAGTGTACGAATCAGAGCAGCCCTCTGGCGCATACCTCCGGAAAGCTGGCTCGGATAAGAGTTTTTAAAGTCTTTGAGTCCGTAAAGTTCCAGCAGACGGTCAACCTTATCAAATGCCTCCGGATCTTTGATGTTTTGTATCTTGAGTCCCAGGGTAACATTTTCATAAATAGTGCGCCAGGGAAGAAGCTGATCCTTCTGGAGCATATATCCGATATGGTCGGTGGATTCCTCGATTGGTACGCCGTTGATTTTGATGGTGCCGCCAGACAGAGGGAGCAGTTTTGCAATTAAATGCAGCATGGTCGATTTTCCGCATCCGCTTGGGCCTACTACCGCGACGAATTCACCGCTTAATACATCAAAAGTGATTGAGGAAAGAGCCGTAGTTTCTTGCTTCATAGTATGGTAAGAGTAGGAAACCTGCTCTAAGGAAAGGGCAGTGGTCATTCTCATATCTCCTTTCTTGGGGATTATAGTATAGATTATGCTGGAAAGAAAAAAGGTGATATTATTCCTTGACATAAGAGAGATTAGCAGACTATAATTAAAGCGTAGACAAAAGTGGTTTGTCTCGGATAAATTTTCATCGGTAAAGCTGCCGAAAGGCAGTGACACAAAGCCAAGGGTCTAAAGTCTTACATAAGACTATGACAGCCGGTTGCCACATTATTTATTTAATGTGTATGAATATAGGTATCTGACTTATATTTGAAGCTGTAAGCGCAACCGTTTGTGAAGGAAACTTCACGGACGGTTTTTCTTTTTAAAGAAGCGCTCTGTATTTCAAAAGCTGGATGATTGTATTCATCACATGGTATTCATATCCACAGCGATGAATGAAACAATTACATATTCAGTAAAACTGTCAAAAGGCAGTGGCACAAAGCCAAGGGTCTAAGATCTGATTACAGATTATGACAGCCGGTTGCCGTATGATGGGGATCATGTGATTTGAAAAACAGATTAGGGAACTGCTTTTTCACCGGTCATCCGCCGGATTTGTGCCTTGGGATAAGAGGAGGCGCATCAGTTATGAAAAAAGCAGTTACTAAGTTGATAGCTGTGGCATTAGCGGTCATTGTGATTGCCGCAGGCGTTGGGATGGGGGTCCCGGCTTCGAAAAGTGTCGAAGCATCAAGCAAGGTTTCAGTAAAGGTCAGCACAACCAGAAAAGTCAAAACAAAAAAATATAAGTTAAAGAAAAAAGTCCGCAGAAAAAAGACAACCACAAAAAAGAAAGTGAAAACTACAAAGAAACTGACAAAGAGTGTTTCAAAAAAAGTTGAGAAAGTCATTCGACAGAATACAGTAGTTAAAACGACTATGAAGGCAAAGCGCAAGACAGTCAAGACTACGATTACGACGAAGACTACAACAAAGACGACAAATCTGGCCAGATCAGGAAGTGCTGACATTAACCAATTGAAGGGGATCATTGATACAAGGGTAATCAATTCATTTAAGAAGACCGGAATGACGATTGAAACGAATCCGCGTTCCTCCGTCTTAAAGGGAGCAGACGGAGTGTTCAGCCCATCCAGAAAGAGAATTTACCTGAAAGCCAACGTAGACCGCGTGCTTGTCCATGAAGTGGGACATTTCGTGGCATACAGGCAGGGAAGAGCTGATTCAACCAAAGAGTTCCAGGCTATCTACAAAGCAGAGAAGAATAAGTTCAAAGGAGACAATAAAAAGTATGCTGTTTCCTCCAACAAGGAGTTTTTTGCAGAATGCTTTAAAGAATACTCTATGAACAAGTCTTCCTTAAAGAAAAATTGCCCGCGCTCTTACAAGTACATAGAATCTGTGATCAGCAGAATGTAATCATCGTAGGAGTCATAAAGGAAGTCTCAAAACTGTAAGTGCAAACTATGGTTTTGAGACTTCCTTTTTTGCTGTTTGAAAAAACTTTTTCATTGACATCAGAAACTTCCGAAGTTATCATTAGGGGCGGAAAAGGAGACAGGAACATGCATTATGATCATATCATTTCAGGTACATTTTTAAAGCGCCCCAATCGGTTTATAGCCATTGTACTCGTCGGAGGACAGGAAGAAGAGGCACATGTTAAGAATACAGGAAGATGCAGGGAACTGCTGATTCCCGGAGCCAGGGTTTACCTGCAGCAGCATAACGATCCTAAGAGAAAGACAAAGTATTCTCTGATTGGTGTGAGCAAAGGAAATCTGATGATCAACATGGATTCCCAGGCGCCCAATAAAGCTGTGGGAGAATGGCTGAAAAGGGGAGGGATTTTTCCTTATATAGAAGAGATCAGGGCGGAAAAAAAGTATGGAAATTCCAGATTTGATTTCTTTGTCAGAGGAGGAGAACTTATGGCGGGAACCAGAGAGGCCTTCGTGGAAGTAAAAGGAGTGACCTTGGAGGAGGATGGAACAGCATGGTTTCCTGATGCGCCTACCGAACGCGGAATCAAGCATATAGAGGAACTCATACACTGTGTGGAAGAAGGTTATGATGCATATATTATCTTCGTCATTCAGATGAAAGGCGTGCACTGCTTCAGGCCCAATGACCGTACCCACAGGGCCTTTGGAGATACTCTGAGGAAAGCAGCAGACTCTGGAGTGCATATACTTGCACTGGACTGCCTTGTAACAAAGGACACAATGGAAATTGATGAGAAAATTCCGGTGATTCTGTAAACAAACCACCGGATAAGGAAGAGGGAGCAGACTATTTTTACTGCTTCCTCTTCCTAGTTTATGAAGTTTTTATTCAGCAGCCGGTTCTGCCAGCGGAATAGTACGGAATATTTTTCTGGATTCCCAGGAAATCAGACAGCAGATCAGGCAGGCACCGTAGACCGCAAAATAAGACTGGCTCTTCAAAACATCAAACAGAACTCCGTATACGGCCTGGCCAAGAGGCTGGGAACACATGGACAGTGCCATGATACAGGAGATGACTTTGCCGATCAGATGATGCGGTGTAAGAGCCTGCACGAATGAGAGCATCTGCACGGTAAACATCGTGGAGCAGGCCATCATAAAGAAACTGCACAGGGTGATTACAATGTAGGCTGCCATCGGAGGAACATCCAGATTCAGCACGAGTCCGATTGGAAGGAGAGACGCTCCGCTGAGTAAGAGCAGAACATGGACACCTTGGATATTCAGCCGTTTTGCAAAGACTCCGGTGAGGATGCCGCCCAAAAGGCCCCCGAGGGCTAAGGCTCCCTGGGCATACCCATAAAGCTGGCTGGACATATGGAGAAACTGTGTGATGATCACAGGCAGGCCTACGATGAGCAGGGCGCTTAAAAATAAGTTAAATGCGCAGACAATCAGGATTCCTTTCCCTATAACAGGCTGTTCTGTACGGATAAACCAGAAACTTTCTGAAAGATCCTGTTTTACTACTGCAAATACACTGGTTCCCTTTTTTGGCTTTTTAAATGGGATATGGATAAACAGTTCCATTGTGGCAGAAAATATAAAGCAGATGATGCTCACATATAATATCGGGCGGATTCCGTAGAAGCCGTATAAGGCTCCGCCGGCCACCGGACCGATTAGATTGGCCAGAGCATTGACCTGATTGATGACTGCATTTCCGGAAAGCAGACGGTCCGGAGTCAGCAGAGCCGGAAGGCTTGCCTGGACTGCCGGCTGGTATGCACCCTGTATGCCATAAAGGATCATAAGGGTTATGACCAAAAGCATCACCAGGGATACATGGCCGAGAGCGGCGGTAAACAACAGGATCAGAGCGCTGGTTGCATAGTCAAGAATGACCATGATATTTCTTTTGTTGACCCGGTCCGCAACTATGCCTCCTGCGGGTGAGAGCAGGATCATAGGAATAAAGGAACAGGCGGTGACAATGCCGAACAGGGATGCGGACCCTGTTTCATTTAACAGATACAGAGGAAGTGCAAACCTCAGGATGGAATTGCCGAACAGAGAAATGATCTGTCCGATCACTACCAGAGAAAAATCTCTGGTAAATAGTTTATCTTTCATAAAAACTCCTTTCATACATTCGGTTGGTATGTAAAATTGATAAAAAAATTTGTAGTTCTCACCAATCTCCAAGACCGGACTGTATGAGTCCAGTCTGAGGATGAATGAGTCAGCTTTTTTCTTCCAGCTGTTTTCGGTAAGATTCAAGAACAAGGAGTGCTTCGTCATCCAGCAGAGGCATTCCGAGCCGGTCAAGCAGATCTTTCATAAACTGGGTTTTGCGGATGAGTTCTTCCGCAGTATTTTGGATAATAAATGGGTTCATCCAGAAGTTGCACAAAATGAGAAGTGCTTCTGACAGTTCTTTTGGATATTTAGTTTTTACAGAACCATCCTGAATCCCCTGCTCTATCAGCGGCAGTATCAGGTGGGGTACTGTATTGTCCAGGCTTTCAAACAGCTGCTTGGTCAGGAATCGTGGATTTTTCATAATATGAGGAGCGGCATTAATCATCATTTGATTACCAGGACTTTTAATTGATACGATGAGAAGTTTTCTTAATTTTTCAAGTCCTGTCCCCGGTCCGTTCAAAATATCCTCATAGTCCTTTTCCTGCCCGCTGTACAATTGGTTCATGACGGCTTCTATGATATCACTCTTGGATTTAAAGTGGTGATATATGGCGCCCTTCGTCAAATCACCCAGTTCGTCGATGATATCCTGAATCGTTGTGTGTTCGTAACCTTTTTCCAGAAATAATTTCAGCGATGCATCCAAGATCCTCTGCTCTGTAATCTCGGGATATTTATTTCTTGCCATGGAAAATCATCCTTTCTTGCATACATACTAATAGTATGTATTTAAAATAGCAGATACATGGAAGAATGTCAAGAAATTAAAAATAATACTTGCTTTTTATATGCTATATGTTATACTAGATATAGAACAAATAAGATTGGAGGAGTGAAGATGAATATTAATAAGTTTACTCAAAAGTCAGTCGAAGCAGTAAATCAGTGTGAAAAGATTGCTTATGACTGCCAAAACCAGGAAATTGACCAGGAACATTTATTATATAGTCTGCTGACCATAGAAGATAGTTTGATTCTTAGCCTTTTGGAGAAGATGAATGTAAATAAAGATTCTTTTTTAAGCCAGGCACAGCAGCTGCTCCAGAAGAAACCGAAGGTTTCCGGCGGACAGGTCTACATGAGCCAGGCGCTGAATCAGGTATTGCTGGCAGGGGAAGATGAGATGAAGGCCATGGGAGACGAGTATGTCTCTGTGGAGCATCTGTTTCTTGCTATGATCAAAAAGCCGAACAATGCAGTGAAAGAACTGTTCAGAGGTTATGGAATCACCAGAGACCGTTTCCTGGAGGTTTTGTCCGAAGTAAGGGGAGATAAGAAGGTAACCACGGACAATCCCGAGGCAACCTATGATACGCTGGAGAAATACGGATACGATCTGGTGAAGCGTGCCAGAGAGCAGAAACTGGACCCTGTGATCGGAAGAGACAGCGAGATCCGGAATGTTGTCCGTATTCTTTCAAGGAAAAGCAAGAATAATCCAGTGCTCATCGGAGAGCCCGGTGTTGGTAAAACTGCGGTTGTAGAGGGACTTGCCCAGAGGATCGTCCGGGGGGATGTGCCGGAACAGTTAAAGGACAAGACGATTTTCTCACTGGATATGGGATCTCTTGTGGCAGGCGCCAAATACAGAGGAGAATTTGAAGAACGACTGAAAGCGGTTCTCGAAGAAGTGAAAAAGAGCGAGGGACAGATTATCCTGTTCATTGATGAGCTGCACACGATCGTGGGAGCGGGAAAAACAGAGGGCTCCATGGATGCAGGCAATATGCTGAAGCCGATGCTGGCCAGAGGAGAGCTTCACTGTATCGGAGCGACGACTCTGGATGAGTACCGTCAGTATATTGAAAAAGATGCGGCTCTGGAGAGAAGGTTCCAGCCGGTCATGGTGGATGAGCCTACCGTGGAAGATACGATTTCTATCTTGAGAGGTATCAAAGAGCGCTACGAGGTTTTCCACGGAGTAAAAATCACAGATGGATCTTTGGTGGCCGCTGCGACCCTGTCAAACCGCTATATCACGGACCGTTTTCTTCCGGATAAAGCCATTGACCTGGTGGATGAGGCATGTGCCATGATTAAGACAGAGATGAATTCCCTTCCTTCAGAACTGGATGAGGTTCAGAGGAAGATCATGCAGCTGGAAATTGAGGAAGCGGCACTGAAGAAGGAAGACGATAATCTGAGCAGAGAACGCCTCCTGGAACTTCAGAGAGAATTGGCAGAGATGAGGGAAGATTTCAATGCCAAGAAGGCCACATGGGAGAATGAAAAGTCTTCCGTGGAGAGGGTTTCCAAACTGAGAGAAGAGATTGAATCTGTAAACAACGAAATACAGATCGCACAGAGAAATTA
>NZ_FR889184.1:0-12824 GCF_000432215.1 Anaerostipes sp. CAG:276 | reverse complement strand
TCCAGTACGGGCGCCTCCCTGAGCTGAAAAAACAGCTGGAAGAGGAAGAAGAGAAAGTACGGAAAGAGGACCGCTCTATGGTCAGGGAAAGCGTCACAGACGAAGAGATCGCCAAGATCATTTCCCGCTGGACGGGAATTCCTGTGGCAAAGCTTACAGAGAGTGAGAGAAATAAGACACTCCATCTGGATGAGATCCTTCACAAGAGAGTTGTGGGGCAGGACAATGCAGTGCAGCTTGTGACGGACTCTATCATCCGTTCCAAGGCGGGGATCAAAGACCCGAGCAAGCCGATTGGTTCTTTCTTGTTCCTTGGGCCGACGGGTGTAGGAAAGACGGAGCTTGCCAAGGCACTAGCAGAGAGCCTATTCGACAACGAACAGAATATTGTCCGTATCGATATGAGCGAATATATGGAGAAACACTCCGTAGCCCGTCTGATCGGAGCGCCTCCGGGATATGTAGGATATGAGGAGGGAGGACAGCTGACGGAAGCAGTCAGAAGAAAACCTTACTCTGTTGTACTGTTTGATGAGGTGGAGAAAGCTCATCCGGATGTGTTCAATATCCTTCTCCAAGTGCTGGATGACGGAAGGATCACAGATTCCAAGGGAAGGACCGTGGACTTTAAAAATACGATCCTTATCATGACATCCAACCTTGGTTCCACCTATCTGCTGGAAGGCATCGACCAATCCGGTAATATTACAAAAGAGGCGGAAGACATGGTGATGGCAGACTTAAAGAACCATTTCAGGCCGGAATTCTTAAACCGTCTGGATGAGATGATCCTGTTTAAACCGCTGACGAAGGAAAACATTACGAACATTATTGACCTGTTAGTTGCAGATCTGAATAAACGTCTCAGTGACAAAGAGCTTGCCGTAGAGCTCACACCGGCAGCGAAAATCTTTGTGGCGGACAACGGATATGACCCGATGTATGGTGCCAGACCGTTAAAGAGGTATCTGCAGAAGAGCGTGGAAACATTGGCTGCAAGGCTGATCTTAGGTGATGGGGTCAATATGGAAGATAAGATCCTGATTGATGAACAAAACGGGGAACTGACGGCAAGGGTGAAATAAGAAGATATTTAAAAAGGCTGTTTTGAACAACAGCCTTTTTATTGTAACACTGCTTGCCTGCATAGATAGGAAAAACAAGCGTAAATAAATAAGCCTACCTTGAACTTGGCGGTCTGGGTAGGCTTATGCACAAACCGGAGGCTAACCACCTCAGTGGGCGATATGCTCCTTTCTTTACTTATACTATGCTGTTTTTGGGTATTTTTGTAAGAGATTTCGCTGAAGATTCTCTATTCAAAATTCTCCGTTTACAAAAAACCATAATGGTCCAGCCCATTCCAAATTCCATGTGCGTCAATGTCGGTTGTTACATACTCTGCTGCATCTTTTACACAGTCATATGCATTCCCGAGAGCGATGCCGTGTCCTGCGGCTTCAAACATGGGCAGATCGTTAGGGGCATCTCCGAACGCATAGCAGTCATCGATCGGGATGTTAAAGTGTTCCGCAATAAAAGTAATGGCAGTTCCTTTAGATGTGCCTTCCGGGATAACTTCATAAAAATCTTCACCATTTTTGATGCACTTGAACGGAAAATCCAGGGAGTGAACATCTTCAATAAAGGCGGCCATATTCTGAGGCGTATCCGGGCTGGAAAAGCACACCAGTTTATCAAAAGATTTTACATTGTCCCAGTTAAATTCGATCACCATGCCGTCAGAACTTCTGCATACCTGGATCATAGAAGCGTAATAGGGATGGAACGAGGTATCATCGTCAGTGTAATAGGAACAGCGGCTTCCTTCAAGACAGGCACGGATGTTGTGGATGCGGCATAACTCTATGATCCGGGATTGGATATCTTTCGGAAGCTCACGGTGGTATAGGATATCTCCCCTGTAGCGCAGATCGGTGCCGTTGCCGCAGAGGTAGCCGTCGAAATCCAGGGAAAAGAAGTCATTCCCTATATATGCATAAGGCCTTCCAGTATTCAAGAAGATTTTATGGCCGTTCGTCTGGGCCTGCTTTAATGCCTTGGCTGCACTCGGCGGGATCTGGCCGGCCTTATTGCTGTATAAAGTCTCATCCACATCGAAAAATAAATATTTATGTTCCAAAAGTGTTCCTCCCTGTCTGATGTATTATCTTTACTGTGCCAAAAGAAATGCTTAGAACCGCACGGTGTCCTAAGCATTTCAAGTAAGTCTTTTAATATTTTATTCTTCTACGGTCACAGATTTCATAACCTGTTTTTCCAACGGCGCGTCAGAGTAGTCCGTTGCCACCTCAGCGAGTTTATTGACGACATCCATGCCCTCGATAACCTGTCCGAATGCGGCATATTGTCCGTCCAGATGCGGAGATGTTTTGTGCATGATGAAGAACTGAGAACCGGCAGAATCCGGAGCCATTGATCTTGCCATGGATAACACGCCCGGCGTGTGTTTTAAGTCATTCTTTACTCCGTTCATGCTGAACTCACCTTTGATGGTGTGTCCTGGTCCTCCGGTTCCGTTTCCGTTCGGACATCCTCCCTGGATCATAAATCCGGAAATAATGCGGTGGAATGTGAGCCCGTCATAAAAACCTTCCTTCACCAGCTTCACAAAGTTTTCTACTGTGATCGGAGCGATATCCGGATACAATTCTGCCTTGATCGTATCTCCGTTTTCCATTGTAATTGTTACGATTGGGTTTGCCATAATTCCTATTCCTTTCTATATCTTCCTATATAACTGATTATATAGGAAACCAAAAGAATGTCAATGAAGTTACAAATGTATTAAAAATATTAAAAAAATCTAATAAAAAGGGTGGTATTTCAGAACAATATCAGTATAATGAGAGATAATCAGTGTCGAATTATGGAGGAATTTATGGGGTTAAGTTTTTACGAAAAGAAAAAGAAATCAAAAAAACTATGGACTTTGCTGCTGGTTCTGGTCATTGCTGCACTGGGTGCGGCCTGCTGGATGTTCAAAGTGAAACAAGAAGAGCGGGAACTGGCCGCGAGAAAAAAACAGGAAGAGCGGACGGTCAGGATCACGATACCGGAGGGCTATACGGCAGAACTTGCGGCGAAGAAATTTGAACAGAAAGATATCTGTAAGGCTGAAGATTTTTTGAAGGCGGCCGGTGATCTCGACGGTTATTCTTATGAATGGCTGGAATCGGTGCCAAAAAAGGCACAGGTAAACTATAAACTGCAGGGATTTTTATTTCCCGATACTTATGAGGTATACAAGCATACCGATGCCAAAAAGATCGTGGCTATGATGCTTAACAATTTTAATACCAAATGGGAGCAGATATCCAAAGAAAACAAGACCGGTCTCACCCCGTATGAAATCGTGACTCTTGCGTCTGTCGTTGAGAGAGAAGCTAAGGTGGATGCTGAGTATGCCAAGATTTCCGGTGTGATCTACAATCGCCTGGACAAAAAAATGAAGCTCCAGATCGATGCAACCGTGCTCTATCCTCTTACAAAAGGGAAATATAATAAGAAAAGAACGCTGTATAAAGACCTGGAAGTGGATTCACCATATAATACGTACAAAAATCAGGGGCTCCCGGCGGGACCGATCTGCAATCCGGGGATCAATGCTTTGAAGGCGGCAGTTTCTCCACAAAAACATTCTTATCTCTATTACCATACAGATAAGACCGGAAAGGGAACTCATATTTTCTCAGAAACCTTCAGTCAGCACGAAGAATCTCTAAAAAATCAGGCAAAATAGACAAAAGACACTGTTATTTTTTGGACAAGATTTTTTCTAGAAAAAAAGATTCATAAAGTACTAAAAAAAATACGAAGAAATTTAGTTAAAATCCTTTAAAAACCCGTTCTAATGATGTAAAATAAGGCTGTATGCATGATTGTATACAGTTTTATTTTGTTCTAAACAACGGTCCCGTTGTTGTGATAACATCCTGTCTCCTCTGTAAGGAGAAGGGAAAAACTTAAGTGTAGATTGTTAATATTTACACAAGATTTTTAGGAGGAAGAAACATGGCAAGAAAAATGAAAACCATGGATGGTAACACAGCCGCAGCACACGTATCATATGCGTTTACTGAGACAGCTGCAATCTATCCGATCACACCATCCTCACCAATGGCAGAATCAACAGACCAGTGGGCAACTCAGGGAAAGAAAAACATTTTTGGACATCCTGTAAAATTAGTTGAAATGCAGTCTGAAGCCGGAGCAGCAGGAACAGTACACGGTTCTCTTGCAGCAGGTGCACTGACAACGACTTACACTGCATCTCAGGGATTACTGCTTATGATCCCGAATATGTACAAGATCGCAGGTGAATTAATGCCTTGTGTATTTGATGTATCTGCACGTGCAATCGCATCTCATGCACTGAATATCTTTGGTGATCACTCTGACGTTTACGCTTGTCGCCAGACAGGTTTTGCAATGCTTTGCAGCTCCAGCGTTCAGGAAGTCATGGACTTAGGCGCTGTTGCTCATTTATCTACAATCAAGGGAAGTGTTCCTGTATTACATTTCTTCGATGGATTCAGAACATCACATGAGATCCAGAAGATTGAAATGTGGGACAACGAAGATCTTGCAGATATGGTAGATTACGAAGCACTTGAAAAATTCAGAGCAAACGCATTGAATCCAGAACATCCGGTTCTTCGTGGATCTGCTCAGAACCCAGACATTTTCTTCCAGGCAAGAGAAGCATGCAACAAATACTACGATGCATTCCCGGCGATCGTTGAAGATTACATGAACCAGGTAAATGCTAAGATCGGTACAGATTACAAATTATTCAACTACTACGGAGCTGCTGACGCTGAATCTGTGATCATCGCTATGGGATCTGTATGTGAGACCATCGATGAGACCATCGATTACTTAACAGCAAAAGGCGAAAAAGTCGGTGTCGTTAAAGTAAGACTTTACAGACCGTTCGTAGCTGAAAAATTAGTGGAAGTGATTCCGGAAACTGTTAAGACAATCAACGTTTTAGACAGAACAAAAGAACCGGGATCTCTTGGAGAGCCATTATACTTAGATGTTGTTTCTGCATTAAGAGGAACAAAGTTCGAACAGGTGACAATCAACGGAGGACGTTACGGATTAGGTTCCAAAGATACAACTCCTGCTGATATCATCTCTGTATTCAACAACAAAGACAAGAAAGAATTCACAGTTGCGATCAATGATGATGTGACAAACTTATCTCTTGAAAGAGGAGAAGCTGTTTCTTCTACACCGGAAAGTACAGTAAGCTGTAAGTTCTGGGGACTTGGAGCAGACGGTACTGTTGGTGCCAACAAGAACTCTATCAAGATCATCGGTGATCATACAGATAAATATGCTCAGGCATACTTTGATTATGATTCTAAGAAATCAGGCGGTGTTACAATTTCCCACTTACGTTTCGGTGATGACCCAATCAAAGCAACATACCTGATCAACAAAGCTGACTTTGTAGCTTGTCACTGTGCTCCGTACATGACAAAATACAACATGGTTCAGGACTTAAAAGACGGCGGTACATTCCTGCTTAACTGCAGCTGGCCGGTAGAAGAGATCGGAGATCACCTTCCGGGACAGGTAAAAGCCTACATGGCAAAACATAACATCAAATTCTATGTGATTGATGGTATCAAGATCGGTAAAGAAATCGGACTCGGCGGACGTATCAATACAGTTCTTCAGTCTGCATTCTTCAAGTTATCAGGAATCATTCCGGAAGCAGACGCAATCCAGTACATGAAGGACGCAGCTACCGCTTCATACAGCAAGAAGGGTGACCATATTGTTAAGATGAACCATGATGCGATCGAAGCTGGCGCTAAGAGCGTTGTAGAAGTACCAGTTCCAGCTGAATGGGCTGACTGCGGTGAAGAAAGCTTACTGCACCCAGTATCCGGGGACAGAAAAGATCTTGTTGATTACGTTAACAATATCCAGAATGCTGTCAACGGCCAGATCGGTAACTCCTTAAAGGTAAGCGACTTAGTTCCTTACGCTGACGGACATATGCCTCAGGGATCTGCAGCATACGAAAAACGTGGAGTTGCAGTAGACGTTCCTACATGGAATCCGGACAACTGTATCCAGTGTAACTTCTGTGCTTATGTATGTCCTCATGCAGTCATCCGTCCGGTAGCGATGACAGAAGAAGAACTGGCAGCAGCACCGGAAGCTACAAAATCTCTTCCGATGACCGGAATGCCGGATTATAAATTTGTTATGACAACCACTGTTCTTGACTGTACAGGATGTGGTTCCTGTGCAAATGTCTGCCCAGGAAAGAAAGGCGAAAAAGCCCTTACGATGGTATCCTTAGACAGCATGAGAGATCAGCAGGAAGTTTACAATTACGGACAGTCTTTACCGATCAAAGAAGATATCTTTGACAAGTTCAAACCGGAATCTGTTAAGGGAAGCCAGTTCAAGAAACCTCTCCTTGAGTTCTCCGGAGCTTGTGCGGGATGTGGTGAGACACCATACGCAAAACTGATCACTCAGTTATTCGGTGAAAGAATGTACATTGCCAACGCAACAGGATGTTCTTCTATCTGGGGCGGTTCTTCACCGGCAACACCTTACACAGTAAACAGAGAAGGACAGGGACCGGCTTGGTCAAACTCTCTGTTTGAAGACAATGCTGAGTTCGGTTTAGGTATGTTCACGGGTCAGACTACTTTAAGAGAGCAGACAAAAGAAAAGGTTGCAGCATTAGCTGAAACTGCAGATAATGCAGACGTGAAAGCAGCAGCAGCTGAATACTTAGACACTTACACAGACGGTAAGAAAAACGGAGCAGCTACCAAGAAATTAGTTGCAGCGTTAGAGGCATGCGGATGTGATGAAGGCAAAGAGATCCTTAAGATGAAAGATTACTTATCTAAGAAATCTCAGTGGATCTTCGGCGGTGACGGATGGGCTTACGACATCGGATTCGGTGGTGTTGACCATGTTCTTGCAAGCGGTGAAGATGTAAACATCTTTGTATTTGACACAGAAGTTTACTCTAACACCGGCGGTCAGGCATCTAAATCCACACCGGCAGGAGCAATCGCTCAGTTTGCAGCAGCTGGTAAGGCTGTGAAGAAGAAAGACCTTGCAGCAATCGCAATGAGCTACGGATATGTATATGTTGCTCAGATTTCTATGGGTGCTGACTATAATCAGACAGTCAAAGCAATCGCAGAAGCAGAAGCTTATCCGGGACCTTCACTGATCATCGCTTACGCTCCATGTATCAACCATGGTATCAAGGGCGGAATGAGCATTGCTCAGTCTGAAGAGAAGAAAGCAGTTACATCAGGATACTGGAACTTATTCCGTTTCAACCCTGAATTAGCTGAAGAAGGAAAGAATCCATTCTCCTTAGATTCTAAAGAGCCTACAACAGAGTACAACGACTTCATCATGGGAGAAGTTCGCTACAACGCATTGGCTCGTCAAAACCCTGAGAGAGCAAAAGAATTGTTCAAACAGGCTGAAGAGAATGCAAAAGAAAAATATGCTCGCTTAAAAGAAATGGCAGATAAATAAGAAGCATAAGATTTAAAATAGAAAACGGTGCACTGGACGAATTCAGTGCACCGTTTTTTTATTCCATAGAATTGGTTCGCGAGGTGTGCGAAACACACTTTTGTTCTGAAGTTTAACCTTGATTTTACAAGGATTTAACATAATTCTCCACGAAAATCATGTAAAATAAAATTGCTGTTAAATTTTATTAAATTGAATGTGAGACAAAGGAGAATAAAATATGAATACAACGATTGTAATGGGCCTGCTGGGGGGACTTGCCCTGTTCCTGTACGGAATGCAGATGATGGGTGCCGGGCTTGAGGCGGCTGCGGGCAACCGTATGAAACGCATTTTAGAAAAATTGACATCCAACCGATTTTTGGGAGTAGCTGTAGGTGCGGGCATCACGGCTGTCATTCAATCATCTTCGGCTACAACGGTCATGGTCGTGGGATTTGTAAACTCCGGACTGATGACGCTCAATCAGGCAGTATGGATCATCATGGGAGCCAATATCGGGACAACCATTACCGGACAGCTGATCGCACTTGATGTAGGAGCTATGGCACCGATCTTCGCATTTGCCGGGGTAGCAATGGTATTGTTTCTGAAAAAACCCAAGATTCAGTACATAGGACAAATCATTGCCGGGCTGGGCGTCCTGTTTATCGGTATGGATATGATGAGTACAGCGATGATGCCGCTTAGAGATGCACCTGCATTTATTAATCTTATGACGAAATTCTCGAATCCGATCGTCGGTATTCTTGCAGGAGCGGGATTTACGGCATTAATCCAGTCATCTTCTGCATCCGTAGGTATTCTTCAGGCCCTGGCAGCCAGCGGGCTGATCGGGTTTAACAGTGCAGTGTTTGTATTATTCGGACAGAATATAGGAACATGCATTACTGCGATTCTTGCGGCTATCGGAACAGGGAGAAGCGCAAAACGGACCACAGTGATTCATCTGCTGTTTAACATTATTGGTACAATCATTTTCACAACAGTGTGTCTGACCCTGCCGCTGAGTGATTTCGTGGCAGCATGGACGCCTGGAAATGCTCCGAGACAAATTGCCAATATGCATACCCTGTTTAATCTTGCCACAAGCTTTCTTCTGATCCCATTTGGAAATCAGCTGGCATCTCTCGCAGTAAAGATTCTGCCGGAAAAGGAGGCAGAAAAACAAAAGCAGAAGCATTTGAAGTATTTAAGAAGCTGGGATGCAGGGCTGGACCCCAGAATTGGAGGCGCTGCCATCCACATGGAGGAAGTGGGAAAGGAAATCCGCAGGATGCTTGAGATGGCGAAGGAAAATGTGGATGAAAGCTTCCAGTCTTTTCTGGTTGGGAACAGCCATAAATTGAAGGAAGTGGAGGAGAGGGAAGAATATATTGATTACCTCAATAAAGAGATCTCAGGGATTATTTCAAAGATGATGGTATCTGAGACGAACGAGAAAACTTCCGAGCTCATCAGTTTGTATTTTAAGATGACAGGAAATATAGAGCGCATCGGGGATCATGCAGTAAATATTTGTGACTATACAAAGATTATCGAAGAAAAAGAGATTAAATTCTCACGTCAGGCAAGAGCAGAGTTAAAAGAGATGAAGCAGATCTGCCACAACATGTTCCGCTATTTTCAGAGAGAGATCGAGGACACAAAGAAATGGCTTGAGGATCTCCATGAGATGGAGCACTTTGTGGATACGAAAACCCAAGAATTTTACAACAGTCATCTAATGAGGATGAAACGGGGAGAATGTAATGATGAGGCATGTATCATTTATTCCGAAATGCTGGTAGATTTTGAACGTATCGGTGATCACCTGTGGAACATGGCCAAAGCTATGAGGGAAATTGCAGAGGAAGTTTAGTGTTAAGGGGAAGAGCTTTTCTTCCCTTTTTTTGTTTCAGTTATGATATAATACAACTGTTAGTGTATTAGAGGAAAAAAGGAGAAGGTAGCATGGAATACATTTTATCGCCGTCGATTTTATCGGCAGATTTCAAGACACTTGGTGACGATATCAAAAAAGCGGACGCTGCTGGGGCACAGTGGGTTCATATTGATGTGATGGACGGAGACTTTGTTCCGAATATTTCATTTGGAATGCCGGTCATCAAAAGCATCCGCAGTGCAACGGACAAAGTATTCGATGTCCATCTGATGGTAGAGGAGCCGGGCAGATTCATTGATGAATTTGCGGCATGCGGGGCAGACTATATTACAGTACATGCAGAGGCGTGCACCCATCTCGGACGTGTGATCCAGCAGATCAAGCAGAAAGGCTGCAAAGTGGGAGTTTCACTGAATCCTGCAACTTCGCTGAGTGTCCTTGACTATGTGCTGGATGATCTTGATATGGTACTCATCATGTCGGTGAATCCAGGTTTCGGAGGACAGTCTTATATAGAAGCAATGGATCAGAAGATCAGGGATCTGAGAAAAATGATTACAGACAGAGGACTCGATGTGGACATTCAGGTGGACGGAGGAGTAACAGCTGATAATATTGCTCATATCAAAGACTGCGGTGCGAATGTATTCGTAGCCGGATCTGCCGTATTCAACGGAGATATTGAACAAAATATAAAGAATTTATTTAAGGCAATGGAGGTATAGAGATGAGTGAGTGTACTCACGACTGCAGCAGCTGCGGGGAAAGCTGTTCTGACAGAACGCAGTCACAGACAGATTTTATGGAACCATTATATAAAGACAGCAGTGTAAAAAAGGTGATCGGAGTAGTGAGCGGCAAGGGAGGTGTGGGGAAATCTTTGACCACAGCCCTGCTTGCGGTGGCGGCAAACAGAAAAGGCCTGCACACAGGTATTCTGGATGGAGACGTGACAGGACCGTCGATTCCCCAGGCCTTTGGTCTGCATGAAAGACTTTTGGGCAATCAGGAAGGGATTATTCTGCCTGCGCTCACAAACTTGGGTATCGAGGTGGTGTCAGTCAACCTGATGCTGGAAGAGGAGACTCAGCCGGTGATCTGGAGAGGTCCGGTAGTGGCCGATGTGGTCAAGCAGTTTTGGGGCAGGACATTATGGCGTGACATCGACGTGATGTTTGTGGATATGCCGCCGGGAACAGGGGAAGTGCCTCTGACAGTATTCCAGTCCGTGCCTCTGGATGGGATTGTTGTGGTAGCTACCCCTCAGGATTTGGTTGGAATGATTGTTGAAAAAGCGGTCAATATGGCTAAGATGATGAACATTCCAATCCTCGGAATCGTGGAAAATATGAGTTACATCAAATGTCCTGACTGCGGAAAAGAGATTTCTATTTTTGGAGAGAGTCATATCGACGGAATTGCCGAAAAGTATCAGATCCCAGTATTAGGAAAACTTCCGATTGATCCGAAACTTACAAAGGCATGTGATGAAGGTTTGATTGAAGATGTAGAGGAACTTTATTTAGACGGAGTGATCGAAACCCTTTAAATATTGTTTCGCATATAATGTCGAATTTTTTGATATTATCAGATTACAATGAAATATAGAAAAATATTTATGAAAAAAGAGATGAATCCGATGGATTCGTCTCTTTTTTTGTAATGAATTTGTAATATTAATTTGGGAAAACTTGGTTTAAACGTGTTCTTTTTTTCATACAACGGTTGACAAATCGTCAAATGTTAAGTAAACTAGCACTAAGTTATTACAAAAATATTTCAAATATTTAAAAAGTAAGAATAAATTTTAAAAAACTATCATAGGTTATACAGTAACCGAAATGATTTGATTTAGAAAGAGGACATTATGAAATTTTTAAAAATAGCAACAAAGAAAAAACTTTTACTGCTTGCCATGATGGCAGCAGTAGTGACGGGTGCACTGTTCACCGGTTCATCATCCACAGAAGCGAAGGCTAAAAAAGTACAGTACTTAGGAAAATATAAACTGACCGCATACTGCGGATGCAGAAAATGCAGCGGTGGCTATGGAAACAAAACTGCTACGGGAAGAAGAGCCAAACAGGGGCGTACGATTGCCGTGGATAAGAGAAAGATCAAACTGGGAAGCAAGGTTAAAATTAAGGGTAAAACTTATGTTGCCGAGGATGTAGGCGGCGGAGTAAAAGGAAAACACATTGATGTTTACTTTAAATCCCATAAAAAAGTAAAACAGTTCGGACGTAAGAACAACGTCAAAGTATACAAAATTAAAAAATAAGTGAGAAACTGCTGTACATCGTATCCAAATGTACAGCAGTTTTTTTGTTGCTTAGGAATGATTTTGTCCTATTTTTCTTTAAAAATGTTCCGGATACAGCCCTTCAGATCTCATGGTCTTAAGGGCATCCATGACATGCTGTTTATCTTCCTTATAGGTCACACCGTACCATTGGTCTTTGGAGACCAGAACATCCATTGTAGCTTTTCTTTCCTCCATCAGCTGGCTGGCCACGCTTGGAATAAAGTATTCACATTTTAATGGGTTTTCTTTTAGGGAAGCAGAGAGGAATTTTGAAAAACCAGTCTCCAATTCATCCATGATCATAGGGCGGAAGCCAAAAAAGTTCATTGATACGAGAGTGTCAAACGGGAGGGATGTCCATGAGTTTCCGTCATCTTCCGTAAACTCAGCATGATCCCCGCGTTTTTCAATATGTGTCCGCTCTGTGATAGAGACTAACTGATGGTTTTCATCTACCTCACAGATTCCTCTGGAGACATATCCGCTGTCTGTCACGGTATTTCCAAGATGGTATCCGACCATTGCAAATTTTGCTTTGGCGGAAGAAGATTTCTTTGTAAGAAACTGGGCCATAGCCTGATAACCGTGGATACCGTAATAATCATCGGCATTGATAACGGCAAATGGTTCCGCAATAAATGGCTTGGCACAGAGAACCGCATGGGCAGTACCCCATGGTTTTACCCTGCCTTCCGGGACAGAGAAGCCGGCAGGAAGGCTGTCCACTTCCTGAAAAGCATAGCAGACTTCCATTCCGTCCGGTATCCTGGAACCCACTGTCTCCTTAAAATCTTTTTCAATCCCTTTTTTTATCACAAACACGACTTTTCCAAAGCCGGCCCGTTTTGCATCATAAATAGAATAATCAATGATTGCATGTCCCTGGTCATCCATAGGATCCATCTGCTTCAGCCCGCCGTATCGGCTGCCCATGCCGGCGGCAAGAATGACTAACGCTGGTTTTTTCACTTTTGATACCTCCAAATCAATTTCTGAACAACATTATACCTTATCGTGCGAAGCACGTCCACCCGAGAGACATTTTCCACATAATTTCCGTTCGGCTCTTAGAAT
>NZ_FR889183.1:0-14914 GCF_000432215.1 Anaerostipes sp. CAG:276 | reverse complement strand
GGTGTGCCCTGTGGGTATACCTTATCGCACGGAGTGCGTCCACCTGAAGGGTTTGAGATATACGAATTATATTACTTCTTGGGTAATAAATACTGTAACAGCAGAAAAATACAATTATAATTAAGAATACATATAGTTATCTTAATGGAAGTGAGCAGGCATTATGAATAATTCTGAATATAAACAAAGCATTGCATTTCACCCGGGAGAGCATATCAGAGATCTTACCGAGGAGATGGAAGTTGCACAAATTAGAGAAATGGATCATCAGAATATTGAACTACGGCATTCAATTTCACCGGAAATGTTTTGCAGATTACGCGAACAGGTGAATTTTCAAAAAGTATCACAGAGGCAGGCTAAAAAGATTTTAGAAAATACAAGTTACATCTGTGCGGCATTTTACAATAACGAACCTGTTGGAGTTATACGTCTGCTTTTTGATTATGGGACAGATGCCTACATTACAGACGTCATTGTAAATCCCGATTATCAGGGATGTGGAATTGGAAGATTATTAATAGAAAATGTCTTAAATTATATTCGGCAGAATGTAACAGATACAAAAGTGGTATGCAGTCTGTATGCAAATCAGGGAAAAGAAGATTTCTATCATCGCTTTGGTTTTGAAAAGTTACCAAATATAAAATATGGCTATGGAATGGTTCTTGATGTATAAAACCTTGATTTTATTAAAATCTTCGGGACAGCAGATATAAAAGACCCGGCAGACAGCCGGGCCTTTGACTTTTATTTCTCAGACTTAACGGAATAAACTTCCGCTGATGACAAGCTTCTGAATTTCATTGGTGCCTTCATAGATCTGTGTGATCTTGGCATCTCTCATCATGCGTTCTACATGATATTCTTTCATGTAACCGTTGCCTCCGAGCATCTGTACAGCTTCCTGTGAAACCTGCATAGCTGCATCGGTGCATACCATTTTTGCTTTGGCAGCAGAGATAGAGTAACTGCGTCCCTCCTGTTTATCCATGGCAGCCTTGTAAAGCATATATTGTGCCTGCTCAATCTGTACAGAGAGTTCTGCCATCTTAAACGCCAGGTACTGGTTTTTGCATAATGGTTTTCCAAATTGCTGGCGGTCTTTTAAGTACTGGAGTGCGATGTCATAAGCACCCTTTGCAATTCCAAGTCCCTGAGCAGCAACACCGATTCTTCCGCCGTCCAAGTCTTTCATGGCAACAGCAAATCCTTTGCCTTCCTCGCCTACCATATTTTCTTTCGGAACTCTTACATTTTCAAAAATAATCTCTGAAACCTGAGCGCTTCTGATACCGCATTTGTTTTCGATTGTACCGACAGAAACTCCCGGCATAGCTTTTTCTACAACAAAGGCAGATAATCCTTTTGTCTTCTTTTCCGGATCTGTCAGGGCAAATACAAGGAAGTAGTCAGCCAGAGGTCCGTTTGTGATAAAACATTTCAGACCGTTCAGCACATAAGCTTCGCCGTCCCAGAGAGCGGTTGTCTTACATCCGGCAGCGTCAGAACCTGCTTCCGGCTCAGTAAGACAGAAAGCGCCCATCTTTTTACCGGACAGAACATCCGGAAGATATTTCTTTTTGAGCTCTTCGCTGGCAGAATTGATCAAACCGCCGGAGAAGAGAGAAGTACATACAGAATAAGCAATTCCTACGGAAGAGTTTACTTTGGAGATTTCTTCTACGGCTAATACATAAGAGAGATAGTCGGCTCCCTGTCCGCCGTATTCTTTTGGAAATGGAAGACCGATCAGGCCCATCTGTCCCATTTTTGCATAAGCCTTTTCAGGGAATTTCCCTTCTTCATCATCTTTTAATACGGTTGGAAGCAGTTCTGTCTGAGCAAGCTGTCTTGTAATATTCTGAATGGATAATTGCTGGTCGGTTAATTGAAAATTCATATTGAAACCTCCTTCTGTGTGAGTTTGGCGATCATTGCCGGAATCACATCATTTAAATCTCCTACAATCCCATAATCACAGATGCCGAAGATCGGCGCTTCTGGGTCTTTATTGATTGCAACAATATATTTTGATTCATTCATTCCTGCCAAATGCTGGATTGCGCCTGAGATACCACAGGCGATATAAATATCCGGACGTACCGTGGTTCCTGTCTGCCCTACCTGATGGGAAGCATCGATCCATCCAGCCTCTACACAAGCTCTGGAAGATCCAACTTCCGCACCGAGGACATCAGCTAACTCTTGGATCAAATGGAAGCCTTCTGCAGATTTTAATCCCCGGCCTCCGGATACGATGATCCGTGCGTCTGTCAGATTTACTTGTTTCTTTTCTTCTTTAATAATTTCTACAAGCTTAGCTCTGATATCATTTTCTGAGAGATCCGGAATAAAGGTTTCCATTGTTCCGGCAGCCGTTTCCTGCTGGATGGCTTTCTCCATGACTCCGGGTCTTACCGTAGACATCTGCGGACGGTTCTTTGGGCAGACGATGGTGGCCATAAGGTTCCCTCCGAATGCAGGCCTTGTCTGAAGAATTTTTCCGTCTTCTGCATCAATCTCAAGTTTGGTACAGTCTGCCGTAAGACCTGTTCCAAGCCGGGCAGCAATTCTCGGTCCGATATCCCGGCCGATGGACGTTGCGCCTACCAGAACAATTTCAGGTTTTTTCTTCTGGATCAGCTGTACAAAAGCGGAAGTATAGCCGTCGGTTGAAAAGCTTGAAAGCAGCGGATGTGACATATAGTAAACGACATCAGCGCCATAGTGAAGAAGCTTTTCAACTTCTGATTCAATTTTGTAACCTGGTATTACAACAGCGAGTTTTTTCTTAAGCTGATCGGCCAGCTTGCGGCCTTCTCCCATAAGTTCGATTGTAACGGGCTGTATTTTTCCTTCCCGTTGTTCTCCAAGGACCCAGACATCTTCATATGCACTCAGGTCGATTCCCTGGTTTACTTTTGCTCGTTCCATTTTCTGTCCTCCTTAAATCAAATTTGCCTGCAGAAGCTTCTCAATAAGGGTTTCCGCTTTTTCAGAATCCGTATTTCCCTCGATGATCTCACTTTGTTTCGATTTAACAGGGACAAAGGAACGGTAAACGTTAGTAGGAGAACCTTTTAGTCCGATCTGAGTCTGATCTACATTAAGATCAGAAAGACCTAACATATTAATTTCCACATCTCCGTCATAAGCTCTGAAAATTCCCTGTACGGTCGGGAATCTTGGCTCGTTCAGTTCCTTGATGGCAGTCAGGAGTACCGGAAGTTTGGTCCGAATCTTATAGTCTCCTGTCTCCGTAAATCTTGTTACATTCAGAGATTCCCCGTCGCATTCGATATGTTTTGCATAGGTGATCTGTGGAATGCCAAGAAATTCAGCAATTTCAGGTCCCACTTGTGCGGTATCCCCGTCAATAGCCTGTCTTCCACATAGGATCAGGTCATAATCTCCGATCTTTTCAATGGCTGCCGCAAGAATTGTGGCAGTAGCCCATGTGTCAGATCCTCCGAATGCCCGGTCGCTCACCAGATATGCATGGTCTGCTCCCATTGCAATCGCTTCTTTTAATGCATCTGCAGCCTGAGGAGGCCCCATACTTACGACGGAAACTTCGGCGCCTGTTTCATCTTTCAGGACAAGGGCAGCCTCCAATGCATTCTTATCATCCGGATTGATAATGCTTGGGACTCCTTCCCGGATCAGTGTCCCGGTCTCCTGGTTGATCCGGACTTCGTTGGTATCCGGAACCTGCTTTACGCATACAATGATCTTCATGCTTTCCCTCCCATTACTTTCCGTTAGAATTTAAAACGGCTCTTGAGATCACGACCTTGTGAATCTCAGAAGTACCTTCGTAGATTTCAGTGATTTTGGCGTCTCTGTACATGCGCTCCAAAGGATAATCTTTCATATAGCCATAGCCGCCATGAATCTGAAGAGCAAGGTTCGTAACAAATCTTGCATTTTCAGAAGCATTTAATTTTGCGATGGCAGCTTCTTTTGTGTGAGGCTGACCAGTGCTTTTTAAATAAGCAGCATAGTAGATCATCCATTTTGCACACTCGGTTTTTGTAGCCATATCTGCAATATACCACTGAAGACCCTGGAGAGCTTTGATCGGTTTTCCGAACTGAACCCTCTCGTTCATATACTTGACACTTTCATCAAGAGCGCCTTCAGCGATCCCCAGTGCCTGTGCGGCAACACCGATTCTGGCACCGTCCAGAGCATTCATAGCCATCTTGAATCCGGCGCCTTCTTTGCCTACAAGATTTTCTTTTGGAACACGGCACTGGTCAAAGATTAATTCTGCAGTCTCTGAACCGTGGATTCCCATTTTGTTCTCGATCTTACCGACAGTGAATCCCGGTGTTCCTTTTTCTACTAAAATACAAGATAATCCTTTGACTCCTTTAGATGGATCGGTCAAAGCGAAAATAAGAAGATACTTTGCCTGACCTCCGCCGGAAATAAAGCATTTTGTACCATTTAAAACATATTCTCCGGTCTCCTCATCAAGGACAGCCGTTGTCCTTACCGCAGCGGCGTCAGAGCCGGCATTGGGTTCTGTCAGCGCAAAAGCTGCAAGATGTCCGCCGGATGTCACTTCCGGTAAATATTTTTTCTTTTGTTCCTCACTGCCGAACTTTAAAAGTACAGAAGCAAAGATGGTGTGAATAGACAGAATACCTGCCGTGGCTGCACATTTTTTTGCAAGTTCTGTGACAGTAATCACCTTATCAATGTCATTGCCTCCGCTTCCGCCGTATTCTTCCGGAGTCCCGATTCCAGTAAGACCGAGTTTTGCCATCTGCTCAAAGGTATCTCTCGGAAAGATTCCTGTCTGATCTACCTCTTCGGCTCTGGGACCTACCACTTTTTCAGCAAATTCACGGACTGTTTTTTTCAGCATTTCCTGTCCGTCTGTCAGTTTAAAATCCATTTTTACCTCCTGCTATCCTAATTACATTACGCCTTCGGCTTTTAGTGATTCCAGTTCCTCATCTGTGAGACCAAACACTTCTTTGTTATGCTGTCCCAACAGAGGAGCAGGAGTGTCTACACTGCCTGGAGTTTCCGTCAATTTGATCGGACAACCCTGGAAATACATTTCTCCGATGGTGGGATGATCCATGTGAACCATCATCTCTCTCGCCTGGAAATGCGGATGGTCAATGGCTTCCTGCATATCCAGCACAGGACCGCATGGGATACCGGCTTTATCAAACAGATCTTCGATCTCTTTCTTTCCTTTGGCAGCGGCCCACTCGCTTATGACCTGCTGCAGACCATCTTTATAGTTTTTGCATCTAAGATCATTTGTCTCATAACGCGGATCATCGAGAAGGTCTTCCCGTCCGATGGTTTCGCAGAAAGTTTTGAACAGACGGTCGTTGCCGACACCGATCGCAATATATCCGTCTTTGGCTTCATAGATATCAAAAGGAGCGATAGAAGGGTCGATATTTCCCTGACGCTGAGGGATCACACCATCCATAGTCGTTGTAACAATACCGTTTTCCAAAAGACTGAAGATCGTGTCTGCCATAGCAACATCTACCTGTTGTCCCTGTCCAGTGCGTTCTCTGTTAAACAGTGCCATCAGGACACCTACACACAGATAGATTCCAGTCACATTGTCAGCGATAGAAGGCCCTACTTTGGTAGGAGGAGAGTCCGGAAATCCCGTCATGTTTACCATTCCTCCCATAGACTGGGCAACAATATCGTAACAAGGACGGTTGGACAGCGGTCCGTATTGTCCGAAGCCGGAACCAGAAGCATAAATGATGCTCGGATTGATCTTCTTTAATGTTTCATAATCCACTTTTAATTTCTTAGACACACCGACTCGGAAGTTTTCAACAACCACATCGGCATCCTTTACTAAGTCATAAAAGATTTCTCTCGCTTTCTCATTTTTAAGATTCAGGGTAACCCCTTTTTTATTTCGGTTTAAGAACGCATAAAATCCGCTCTCGCCGCTTTTTTCGTCGATCGGTCCCCAGCTTCTGCACTGGTCTCCCTGAACCGGCTCGAATTTAATGACATCTGCACCATTGTCCGCCAGCAGGGTCGTACAGAATGGTCCGTTATATGCATGGGTCAGATCCAGAACCTTAACGCCTTCTAATGCTTTCATGTGAACCTCCTCTTATCTAAGCTTTTA
Organism: Anaerostipes sp. CAG:276; assembly: GCF_000432215.1. Taxonomy (NCBI): domain Bacteria; kingdom Bacillati; phylum Bacillota; class Clostridia; order Lachnospirales; family Lachnospiraceae; genus Anaerostipes; species Anaerostipes sp. CAG:276. The sequence goes on along the minus strand of NZ_FR889183.1, from coordinate 8,778 downwards.
CTTTGTGTTCCGGTATTTCGTATACAAAAAATGCTTCTGTTGAAATTTCCGGATCCTCTAACATATCAATAGAACTTTCAAATTCCGGCTCCTCAGGAATCTGAGCCACTTTGAAAGAACGGCACTGAATGTAGACTTTATTTCCTTCAGTTTTTGTGACTCTTGCGATAAATTCCATATAATCCCCGGCAAAGACAGGGTTATATAAACGGATTTTTTCTACGAGGCAGCATCTTCCGACATTGCCGCACACTTTTGCCATTAAGCGGTCTGCAGTATCTCCCATATATGTAATGGAACGTGCGCCGTTTACTACACCACCACCGTAAAATTCATCTCTGCTTGACATCCTGTATCTCATTGTTACTGTCTGTTCACTCATATCAAAACCTCCTTGATTTGTCTGTACCTATCCTAATATGTAATATTAATCGATTGCTTTCCATGGATCTTTGACTGTTCCGTCCGGCTGTACTCCTCGCTGAAGTTCTTTTTTAACTACGAGGGTAACGTTTCCTTCTGTGATCAGCTTAGGTTCATCGAAATAGTACATATCTCCATCCTCAGCGCCTTCGATTCCGAGTCTTTTTGCAGGAGTAGCCACTTTAAAAGTCTGGATCAGGCAGGTTCTTGATGTGTTGCCTACTTTGACCATAGTTGCCTTAAAGTCCAGCTGGTCTCCCACGTAAGCATCTTCCATGAATTTCACATCGTTATAACCGAGGCAGAGGGATTCGTCCCCATCATTTAAAATCATCAGTTCTGTCTCTACATCGCCGATGAAATCAAACTGTCTGCCAACCGGGATGACACCTTCCGGATTATTGGCATCTGCTGTAGTCATTTTGTAGCTTAAAAATGCTTCTGTTCTCATAATTTCTTACCTCCTGTGGCTGTTTGATTTTTGATCTTAGCTTTACTTTAATGCATCCGGCAAATGCACAGTCAATGGCTGTTTTGGAGATGGTTTGAGATTTTTTAAGAGAAAAGAAACCAACTGTCCTGCGGGGGGAGGGTTGAATTTAATAATAAATATCAGAAATCTTTTAAACGGTGAGATGATTTCGCTTATATGGTTCCGGTTTGCGTGTAGTTTGACATTCAGGAGATATAAAAATGGGGAAGAGTTTTATTTGAAGAAAATGATTAGATATAGGAAAAATCAACTTGGAAATGCTATAATGACAATAGCTGTAAAAGAGATACACAAAGTTTGAGAGAGGGGGAAAGAAAATGAAAAAGTATATTATCAGTATTGGCTTGCTTCTTATTTTTTTTCTGTACGGAGAAACAGTGGATGAACCTTCAAATTTTTATAAAAAGGTCCAGCCCGATCTAAACATGCGGATAGAACAATATAAGACGGATGTTACATTAAAAACAGACGGGAGTTATTTGATAACCGAAAGAATTAAGGTGAATTTTTTGAAACCCAGGCATGGCATCTATCGGAATATACCAGTTCGTGGAAGGCAGTCCTATAAAGATAATAAGGAGCATAAATTTTTATATTATGCGGATGTAAAATTAAATTTGGATGATGTTAATACAAGTGCGTCATATGATAATAAAGATGGAAACTTTATATTAAAGCTGGGTGATGAAGAGGCAAAAGTAAACAGTGGAAATTATCAATTCAGCTATCAGCTGACACCGTATCATCAGGAAAAAGAATATCATTATGTATATTACAATGTATTTCCTGGACAGTGGAAAGATTCTATTCCGAAAGGAAGTCGGTTTACGATACATTTTCCGAAGAAGATAAGCCTCTCACAGGTTAAGTTTTATACTGGAGAACAGGGAAATACTGTGGATGCCAGCAGTGTGGCTGATATCAGGATAGATTCCGCAGGACGCAGGATCACGGGGACACTGACGAAAGATCTGCCGGTCGGATGGGGCATTACCTGTTTCGGAGATTTAGATAAGGGGTATTTTACTTCAGTAAAACGTCCAACACTGGGAAGAGAAATCTTGACGGCGGCAGGACTGATTTCCCTTGTCCTCATTATATTATTTTTGAAGTTTAAGAAGAAAGATGAAATTATTCCATCAATTCAATACCAGCCTCCAGAAGATATTGACAGTGCGGCAATAGGCTGTATCATTGACGGAAGTGCAGATACCAAAGATGTAATATCGCTGCTGCTTTACTGGGCGGATCAGGGTTATGTATTTCTGCAGCACAAAAAGAATGAAATGATTGCCTATAAACTAAAAGATCTTCCAGCATATGCACCTGAGTACCAGACATATTTGTTTGAAAAAATGTTTACGCAGGAGGAACCATTTCTTTCGACGATGGATGTTCCGGAGCGAATGACAGGAGCAGTAGAAGCAACAAAAGAAAAACTCAAGAATTATTATCAGGATATGATTTATACAGAAGGGTCCAGAACGGCAAGATTTATCAGCAGTATTTTAACGATGATACCAATAGCACTATTTATGATATTGAGTACACAGTATGGGATTTTAAGTGAAAAGGAACAGCACTATGAAATGTATATGTTTGCTGCAGTATGCATTGGCTTTTTCATTATATTGTATGCTGCAGATCACTGGTATTCTTTGTCTCTGGAAGACAGAAAGAGAGGTCTGATCATTGCCGGCACATTATGCATTGGTGCGTTGGGGATATACAGTATTTTTTATATGGAAATGGTAAAAAAGCAAAAGATTTTTAATTTTGCAGGCGTAATGGTTTTGGTATGCATAATGACAGCCGCCGGCATCCTGCTGACTGCATGTATGAAAAAAAGAACAAAGCAGTGTGTTGAGTGGATGGGATATCTGGTCGGCCTTAGAGATTTCATAGAAAATGCGGAACTGGATCGAATGAAAGTTTTGGGTGAACAGTATCCAAATCTATTCTATCATATATTCCCCTATGCTTATGTATTCGGTCTGTCAGAAATCTACGCAGATAAGCTGGAGAAGCTGAATGTGGAAATGCCGGTTTGGTTTGGAAACGCCGAAGGAGATTATATATTCAGAGCACAGTATATGAAAGACTTTCACCAGGACTTTAATACATCAATCAGCATAGACAGTTCTTCAGGTTCCGGAGGCGGAAGCGGTTCTTCAGGAGGCTTCTCAGGAGGCGGTTTCGGAGGCGGCGGAGGCGGAAGCTGGTGAGGGTGAAGTTTATATTGACTTTTCTCCTTTGCATTCGTATAATAATCTTACTTAATTCAGAAAGAGGTAGCAAACAATTATGGACGATGCTGATGACAGTGATTCGGCAAACAATTTAATTCAGATCATTTACAGGCGTAGTCTGCTGTTTCACACAATGGCGGACTGCGCCTTTTCGTATGTGCATATTCATATGAGAAGGTGACGGCAGATATTTGCAGATGAACCGGAAGTAAAGACGAGAATATAAAGGAGTATATTGAAATGAATAAAATAGGTGCGCAGTTATTATTACAGATCATTCTGATTTTTTTGAACGCTTTTTTCGCTATGACAGAAATCGCAGTCATTTCCCTGAATGGAGCAAAGCTTAAAAAGATGTATGAGAACGGGGACAGGAAGGCGGGAAAGCTTTTAAAGCTTGTGGAAGAACCGGCAGGTTTTCTTTCTACAATCCAGATCGGGATCACGCTGGCCGGATTTTTGGGCAGTGCTTTTGCAGCAGATAATTTTTCCGGGTATCTTGTAACCTGGATTTATGATGATATAGGTTTTACAGCCATATCTGCGGCAGCTCTGGATACGATAGCAGTTATATTGATTACACTGATCTTATCTTATTTTACTTTGATCTTCGGAGAACTTGTTCCAAAACGGATCGCCATGCAAAAGCCTTTTGCCGTTGCAAAAATATCCTGCGGCGTTGTCTCTGGGGCGGCCCTCATTATGAAGCCCGTGGTATGGTTTTTGTCGGCATCTACCAACATTGTGCTGAAAATCCTGCATATGAAAACAGAAGCAGAAGAACAGACTGTGACAGAGGAAGAAATTCGTCTGATGATGGAACTGGGTGAGGAAAAAGGAACCATCGACAGTGAAGAAAAGGAATGGATCGAAAACGTTTTTGAATTCGGTGACACCACGGCAGGGGACCATATGACACACAGTTCTGAAGTGACGGCAGTTTCTCTTGCACAGTCCAGGGAAGAAATCCTGAACATCATCCGGGAAACCGGACTGTCCAGATTCCCTGTTTATGCAAAAGGGTTCAATGATATCCGGGGAATCCTAAATGCCAGAGACTTTCTGATGAATCTGAATGAGAACAGGGAAAAGACTTTAGAAGAAATGCTGAGACCTGCTTATTTTGTTCCGGAGACCATACCTTCCTCTGTGCTGTTCCAGGATATGCAGAAGAAAAAAATTCATCTTGCAGTTGTGATAGATGAGTACGGGGAGGTCAGTGGTATTGTAACGATGGAGGATCTTCTGGAGGAAATTGTGGGAAACATCTATGATGAATTTGATCCGTCTGAACCTCCTGAGATCAGCAAGACTGCCGAGAATTTGTGGAAATGCTCAGGGGCAGTGAAGCTGAATACGATTGCGGAAGAGCTGGGTGTGGAGATTCCGGACCATCCGGACTATGATACTCTTGGAGGATTGGTTTTCAGCCGGCTTCATTCCATTCCAAAGGACGGCACAACCTTTGAGTTGGAGATTTGTGGCCTGCATATCCATGTGAAGAAGATGATGGGAAGAAAAATAGTGGAGGCAGAGATTCAGAAGGGAAAAAACTCCCGGGAAATGCTATGACATTTTCCACATGATTTCCGTTCGGCTCTTAGAATGCCTCACTCCAATCATGTGGAAAATGGACGTAATGTCTGTTGGAGAAGGGCCTCGTCAAAAAAAGGTGCCACTTTTCGAAAGTTATTTACCACTATTGGAGGAGCGCATTTCAAAAGCGCGACGGAAATAGGGGTGAAAAACTCATAATAATTTATAAAGGGAGGGGATATTTATGAAGAACTTTAGCCTGAAGAATTTGGTTCCATTGCTGCTGCTGTTGGCTTTTTTTCTTATAACAGGCGGGTATTTCGACCGTTTTACGGAAGAACTTGATTCCGGGGTAAAAAAAGATTTATATATGAAGACGGAGACTTATGACGTAGATGTCACAGTGGATGGGGAAGGCTATTATCTGGTGACGGAGCAGATCAAAGTAAAGTTTTTAGAAGACAGGCATGGCATCTACCGGTACATTCCCAATAAAGGATTTGTGGCATATCAAAAGGATGGAGATATAAAAAAATTTCCATATCTCGCGAGAGTAGAGCTTGAACTTCCAAACAGCGATATAAAGGAATCTAAGCAGAACGGTGCGAAAGTATTTCGTTTTGGTTACAGTGATGAAACAGTCCGCAAAGGGGATTATGAATTTACTTACCGGCTGACACCTGAGCGGCAGGGCCAGCCTTTCCCGTATATCTATTATAATATCTATCCCTCAAAGTGGAAGAATGATATTCCAAAGGGAAGCCGTTTTACGATGCGCTTACCGGAAGGCACGGATTTAGAAAAACTCGAATTTTACTATGGAGCCTATGGATCGGCAGAAAGTGCATCCGACATCATAGATCTGAGAAAGAATCAAAAAGAGAATACAATAACCGGAATTCTTAAGGAAGATCTTCCTATGGGCAGTGGTATTACTTGTTTCTCAGGACAGGTACAGAAGGGATTTGCGGGGGTAAAAGGGAAACCCGGAATCTCATTATTTCTTTGGGTTCCGCCTGTGATTTTGCTGGCAGTACTGGCTGTCCTGTATCTGTGTTTTGGAAGGGATGAAAAAATCATTCCTTCTATAGAATTTGAACCTCCGCAGAATATGGACAGTGCAGCTGTGGGATATGTTATTGACGGAATCGCGGAGGACAAAGATATTCTCTCTTTGATACTGTACTGGGCCGATAAGGGTAATCTGTGGATAGAGGAGGAAGAGGAATACCTGATGACGCTGCATAAGCTGAAGGAACTGCCCAAAGAGGCACCAAGCTATCAGCACACCGTATTCCAGCGGTTGTTTGAAAATGGAGACTCTGTCTATTTAAACGGCCTGAAAAATGACTTTGGTCTGACAATGAGCAGCGCAAAAACGCAGCTGATACAAGAGTTTGACGGGGAAAGCAAAGCGGGAATCTATACCAAACCATCGTGGAGACTGCAGAGGCTGGCGTTTCTATGTACGCTGCTGTCAGTTATCTGGGTTACAGTCCTCACAGGGCATTATTCTTACATGACTGCAGTCGGCGTTGTGATACAGGCGCTGCTGTGTACCGGCATGGGGCTGGGAATGTATTTTTGCTGCAGGGGAATCGACGGCTGGTATTCTTTTTCCAGGGCAAAGAGGATTCTGATGACTGCAGGCGGTGCAAGTCTTTTTTACTTATCAGAAATACTGTACTTTGTTTTTTATACATATAAGGCATCCGGGAACGAAATTTTCGATTATACAATGGAAATAGGAATCGTCCTGGCTGCAGCGGCAGTTATGATGCCGCTGACCTGTTTCATGAAAAAAAGAACTCCAAAATGTATCCGATGGATGGGGCAGCTGTCAGGACTGCGCTCCTTTATCGAGACTGCCGAGCTGGATCGTATGAGAGTGCTGGCAAAAAATCGGCCTGAGATTTTTTGTCATATTATGCCTTATGCTTATGTGTTCGGTCTTTATGATAAGTTTGCAGAGAAACTGGAGGTGCTGGAAATTCCTGCTCCGGGCTGGTATCATGCCGGATATGAAATAAAAAGCTGGAATGCAGGAGTTATGCTGAATTGTATGGCAGGGAATCTTACATTTGCCGCAGTCTCTCTGAGTCAGCCGTCATCTGTGAACGCTTCTGGAGGATCATCGGGCGGCGGAAACAAAGGAGGTTTCTCAGGCGGAGGCTTCGGAGGAGGCGGAGGAGGCAGCTGGTGAGACCTAGTGCGCCAAAAGGAGTGTTTTTCCAAAAGAACTTGTAGAATCCTTAAACAGCGTGGTAATATAAAGGGAAATACAGGAGGATGAAAAAGTGGGAAACAAAAAAGTTCTTAGAATGGTGCAGATTGCTCTGTTCATAGCCATCATTTTTATTATGACATTTACACCGCTTGGATATTTACGGCTTGGGTTATTGGAAATATCGCTTCTTACGATCCCGGTAGGGGTGGGAGCCATGATCTTTTCACCGGCAGCCGGGGCAGTTCTTGGGCTGTCATTCGGACTCATCAGTTTTGCAAGATTTTTTGGGATGAATCCGTTTGGGGCAGTCCTGGTGGGGATCAATCCTTTTTATGCCTTTTTGGTGGCAGTGCCTACAAGGACGCTTATGGGATTTCTGACAGGGGTGATCTTCAGGGCACTGAGCAAGGGAGGAAGCGCGAAAACTGCCCGTTATTATATCGGAGGTTTCTGTGCACCATTCTTAAACACCGTATTTTTCATGGGAGTTATGGTGCTGTGCTACTGGAACACGGAATATTTTCAGAACCTCAATTCTACCATGGGCAATCTGAATCCATTGATGTTTATCTGTGCATTTGTGGGTGTCAATGCAGTGGTCGAGATTCTGGCGGGTTCTGTTGTCGGAGGTACAGTTGCGAAGATTCTTCATAAGGCACTGAAAAATACGTAGGAAGCATGCAGAGTAAGAAGCAAGAACAGAAAAACAAAAAACAGGTTCCGCTGGTTGGACGGAACCTGTTTTTATATTTAATGAAAAGAGAGGATTAAAATATATGAAAAACTATATTTAAAGTATATCAGAATCCCTGCCAGATACAATGTATAGAAAATAAACAATTATAAACGAAGTATAAACAAATCTTAGAAAAACCTTACGAGTGATCAAATTGTGACGCTTTATCATGGTTCAAAGTCTGGAGTTCGTGGAACGATTGCTTCGCTATTGGCACTATTACACAGGGGAGAGCAGATGTGAAATTTATAAAACTGATGATGAGGAAACAATGAAAGAAGAAAAACTAACATCTCTTCGAATGCAAGGCCTCCAATAATGGTAAATAACTTTCGAAAAGTGGCACCTTTTTTGACATAGGCCCTTCTTCAGCAGACATATCAGAACAAGGGTGTTTAAAACAGCTGGTCTTGGTCAGTTGTCTTAAAACACCCTTGTCCTATGTTTAATGAAAAGAGAGGATTAAAAATATATATGAAAAACTATTATACCAGGCAGGGAATACATCCGGTAGTTATGTACCCTGCACGATTAAGGCATGTTTAAAGTATATCAGAATTCATCCTTGATTCAATGTATAGAAGATAAACATTTCTAAATGAAGTATAAACAAACCTTAGAGAAATCTTATGAAACGAAAGAAAAAAAGACTTACCTCTGCCGCTCCCGCAGCTTTATTACGATATAAAGTAAAGGTATTAAAAAATTTAAAAAAACCATTGACAGGGAAGAACACAGATGATATTATAATCTCAACAAGAAAACAATAACAATTACTGTTATTAAAAATCTTGGATAGAAAATAAAGAAAACAAAACATAGAATCAAAAGCAAAGGAGATCATTATTATGAAGAAATGGGTTTGTACAGTATGCGGTTACGTTCACGAGGGAGATACAGCACCGGAGAAATGTCCGACATGTGGAGTTCCGGCAGAGAAGTTCAAAGAGCAGACAGGAGACAGAGAGTGGGCTGCTGAGCATGTAGTCGGAGTGGCACAGGGAGCCAGCGAAGACATCATGGCAGATTTAAGAGCAAACTTTGAAGGAGAATGCTCCGAAGTAGGTATGTATCTTGCAATGAGCCGTGTGGCACACAGAGAAGGATATCCGGA
>NZ_FR889182.1:196531-221120 GCF_000432215.1 Anaerostipes sp. CAG:276 | reverse complement strand
AAGGCAGGTTGTTCCGACAACAAAACTTGAGAGTACTTTACCCTCTGCGGCATCCGTTGTTTTTAATCCCTTTTTTGCGAGAATGCGGCCCAGAAGACTCTCGTAGATCGGCTCGCTTTTCAGAAGATGGGCAATCACATAGGCAGTCAGTGACACAACGGCCAGGGAAAGAAAGTGTTCAAATGTCCCTGTCATTTCCGCAATCAGAATGACGCCGGTGATCGGGGCCCTGACGATGGCAGTGAAAAATCCGGCCATAGCAAGGATAATAAAGTTGATGATGTAATCCTGACTGATGCCTGTAAGTCCTGTGACGGAGGTTCCATAGATGGAACCAATGTAGGCACCAAGGATCAGGAGAGGGAAGAAGATGCCTCCCGGTGCTCCGGAGCCAAAGCTGACTGCCGAAAACAGAAACTTTCCAAGGAGAAGAAGCACCATAGACCCGATCAGGAGATGGCCGCTCTCCAGGCGTGTAATCATGGCATGGCCTCCTGCGAGTACGGAAGGAAGGCAGTAGCACAGCACACCCGATACTAGGAACGGGATTACGGTCCTGTACTCCGGTTTCAGGAAGGAAAGTTTTTTGTAAATATCCTGACCCTTCAGCATGACACAGTTGTATAAGGCCCCGGCAGCGCCGAGGATGATCCCGAGCAGGATCAAAAGGCCGTAGTATTTAAGCGGAAGGGCAGATTTCAGCTGAAACTCAAACACCGGAGACAATCCGAATACATTTTTAGAGATAAAATCCGAGGTCAGGGCACCGGCGGTGACACAGACCAGCATGGAACTGTTAAAGTTCTTCTGAATTTCTTCCAGAGCAAACATAATGCCTGCCAGAGGCGCGTTAAAAGCAGCGGCCAGACCCGCGCCGGAACCGCAGACTTCCATGATCCTTTCTTTTGTCTTGCTCTTTCCTGTGATCTTTGCAAGTCCTTTGGCGGCCATAGCGCCCAGCTGGACAGAGGGGCCCTCGCGTCCAAGGGACAGACCGCCGAGGATCGAGAGAGTGCCGCCTGTGATCTTTGTGATCAGTACGCTGACCCAGTTTTGACTTATGTATCCTTTCATCTCCCCCTGTACCTGGGGGATACCGCTTCCGGAGCACATTTCATCCCATTTGACCAGTCTTCCTACGATCAGACCCAGGATAATCAGAACGGCAAACCAGCCTGCAATATAGAAGGCGTTTCCCTTTGTAAAGTCTATGATGCGGAATAAAAGAGACTCCGCGTGATTTAATAAAATACGGTAGATGACGGCAATACAGCCGGCAAATATCCCCACCAGGAGTCCGTCGAATACAATCGAGATGGACAGAGAGTGGGGATTTTCCATTTTTGAAGTTTTCATATGCGACAATCCTCCTTTGTCATATTTATCTTATCACAAGATGTGCCAAAGAAAAAGGAATCTGCGCATTTCTCGGGTTTGCAAAACAGGGCCTGATAGTTTATAATACACACGTATATTATAAAGAAATTTAAGGAACAGATTGGAGAACAGAGTATGCCACCGATTACAAATGACTGGGCTGAGCATCTGAAAGAAGAATACAAAAAGCCGTATTATAAAAAGCTGTATCAGACAGTGACGGCTGAGTACGCACAGAAGAACATCTTTCCGCCGGCGGATGATATTTTTAACGCGTTCCACCTGACGCCTTTGAGCAGGGTAAAGGTGGTCATCTTAGGCCAGGACCCATACCACAATGTAGGACAGGCCCACGGGCTTTCTTTTTCCGTAAAGCCGGGAGTACAGACGCCGCCGTCCCTGGTCAACATTTACCAGGAACTGCACGAGGATCTGGGCTGCTACATACCAAACAACGGATATCTGACCAAATGGGCCGAACAGGGAGTTCTGCTGTTAAATACAGTACTGACCGTCCAGGCGCACAAGGCCAATTCCCACAAGGATATCGGATGGGAAGAGTTTACGGACGCCGCGATCCGCATATTAAATGAGCAGGACCGTCCGATCGTCTATCTTCTGTGGGGACGGAATGCCCAGAATAAAAAATGGATGCTTACCAATCCGAAGCATCTGGTACTTGAAGCGCCTCACCCGAGTCCTTTTTCTGCGTCCAGAGGGTTTTTCGGATGCCGTCATTTCAGCAGAACCAATGAATTTCTGAAAGAGCACGGCATTGAACCGGTGGACTGGCAGATCGAGAATATATAGGAGTGAAGCATGAATAAAATTGTATTTTTAGACATCGACGGCACTCTGTACTGTGACGGGATTGGTATTCCGGAGTCCGCTCAGAGAGCCGTGGCTGAGCTGATGGACAAAGGCTGCAAAGTAGTGCTCTGTACCGGAAGGGCTTACGGCATGGTGCCGGAATCCTATATGGAACAGGGCTTTCACGGAATGATCGCTGCGGCAGGAGCCCATGTGATCTGTGAAGGCAGGGAATTGTGCAATCAGAAGGTTTCCGGTGAGAATCTCCAAAAGGTCATTGATTACGGACAAAACAGCAGGATCGGGATTATTTTGGAAGGCGTCAAAGGAAGTTACTATGACCCGGATAATCAGGATGATTTATATCTGAAGGTGGTAGAGAGGCTGAGAGAGACTACGACCCCTTATGTCTATCCGTTATCACAGGCAGAGGAAGTCAACAAATGGACATATCACCACATGGATTTCGCACAGAAGGACTTTGTAGAGGAGATGACCGGGGGAGTCATGACCGGGATCATACATAAAGAGGTAAACTCCGTAGAGTTTATTCCTTCAGGAATTAATAAAGCCACCGGTATTAAAATGGTGCTGGATCACTTTGGAATCGACCGGAAAGACAGCTACGCATTTGGAGACAGCGCCAATGACATTGAGATGTTAAATTATGTTCAATACGGGGTTGCCATGGGAAATGCAGTCCCTGAACTGCTTGAGCAGGCCAAATACAAAACGGAGCCTGCGGACCGGGATGGCCTGGCGCTGGGACTGAAACGCCTGGGGCTGATCGGGTAGGAGCTGCCTATGAAAAAAGTCCTGAAAGCATTTGCATCTGTCCTTCTGCTGGTACTGGTCTTTACGCTGCCCAATATGGTGTCATCGATCCAGAGCCGCATTCACCAGAAGGAACAAAAGAAGATTGTCACAGAGGTAAAAAAGACCCACAAAGACCTGTTTGAGACCAAGTACGGTTATCAGAGCCTCTCAAAAGAGGGCAAAAGGGTTTACAGCCTCATGTACTACGGGATTTTCAACAGAAAAAAAGAGATCGAGATTGAACAGGTTACCACAAAGCGGATGGAGGACATTTTAAAACAGATGGAATCCGACTGTCCTGAACTGTTCTGGTTCGACTTTACCGGAAATATCAAATGGAAGACATCGGGAACGAAGAAAAACGTCGTGTTCCTGCCCCATTATATTTTTACAAAAGAGCAGACCAAACAGTACGATAAGAAACTGAAGAAAAATCTTGCATTGTATCTTTCCTATGCAGACAAAAAAGAGACGGAATATGAGAAGGCCTATACGGTTTATGAGCATCTGACCAGGAGGATCTCCTACCGGGAGGGCAGCAAATATAATCAAAACCTGATCAGCGGCATGGTCAATGAAGAGACCGTCTGTACAGGATATGCCAAGAGTCTTCAGTATATTTATCAGAAGATGGGCATCCCGTGCCGGATGGTGTACGGAAGGGCCAATGGACAGAATCATGCGTGGAATCTGGTACAGATCGAAGGTGCTGACTGTTATGTAGACCCTACCTGGGGAAGCAATAATCAGAAGATGTCCAAAGGGTTTTTTGGGATGACAGAGGAGGAACTTCTTCGGGGGCACACGCTGGATCAGGGACTCAAGGTGCCCAAATGCAGTTCAAAGAAGAACAATTATTATGTGAGACAGAATCATTACTACAGGCAGTTTGAATTGGGGAAGATCTATAACCAGCTCTGTGAACAGAAAAATCAGGGGCAGATCAGTTTTCAGATGGGCAGCCGGACGGAATATGAGAAGGCACACCGGCAGCTGATCGCCGACAGAAAGATTTTTGATCTGCTGAAAAGAGTGCCCGGTTTCGGGGCAAAAAAGATGGAAGTGACTTACTATACGGACCGCCAGCTATACATTATGACATTTAATTTCAAATAAGAATCATGAGGAAAAACATATGAAAAAATTTGTAAAACGATTACTGGTGATGCTCACTGCAGCTGTACTGGTGACAGCAGGGACCGTGCCGGCGAAGGCGGCAGAGAGAGGACTTGCGACAAAGGAAGACACAAACGCCGATAAGCCGTCGATCAACGGAGTCTGCGGAATACTGATGGATGCCAAGACCGGAAAGATCCTATATGCAAAAAACATTGACAAGAAAAGCTATCCGGCCAGCATCACTAAGATTCTTACGACCCTGGTGGCGATAGAAAATAACGATGATCTGTACTCCACGGTCAAATTCTCCAGACATGCCGTAAACAGCATTGAGCCTGGAAGCACTCACATCGGCATCAAGGCCGGCGAGGAGATCCCGCTCATGGACGTTCTGTACGGTATCATGCTGGAATCCGCAAATGAAGCCTGCAATGGTGTAGCGGAGCATACAAGCGGCAGTATCGAAAAATTTGCAGACCTGATGAATAAGAAAGCGAAAGAGATCGGCTGCAAGGGGTCTCATTTTATGAATCCCAACGGCCTTCACAATGATAAGCACTATGTCACTGCCAGGGATATGGCGCTGATCACGAAAGCGGCTCTTCAAAATCCAATGTTCCGCAAGATCGCATGTTCTTCCCATTATTTTATGTCAGGAACCAACAAGGAGAAAAAGGGCAGAGAATTATGGAACCACCACAAGATGGTAAAACAGACGATGTTTTTATACAAAGGCGTGGAGGGCGGAAAGACCGGATATACGACCAGAGCCGGCGGTACTCTCGTAACTTTTGCAAAGCGCGGGGAAACGGAGCTGATCTCTGTGATCCTGCGGGGAAACGGATATGAATTGTACAGGGATACGATTAAACTGTTTGACTATGGCTTTAAGAATTATAAATCCGTGGCGCCTTTTGCGGGATTAAACTGCGACCTCTCTGAAAATCAGGAAAATCCGGTCACTCAGATGGCATGCAAACTCTCTCCGTACCAGCTTCCGCTGGGCGGCAGCTTAAGTGACTTTTCTGTTCTGCTGACCAAGGATCAGGACTCTGCCGAGCTGAAAGTATACACCGAGAACAATAAAATCTATGCCTCTTATGGGGATGAAGATCTGGGATCAACCAAGATCAGTTATTAAAAAATATCTAATGCCGGAAAAGTCTTTTCTAAAGATTTTTCCGGCATTATTTTAAGAATGTTCAGCTCTTTTGTAAATAATCGGATTGTCATATCCAAAAGTTTTCTTTCCGTTTACTTCCATTATTTCAGAAACTTCTAAATACTCTTCAGAAAAGCGTTCAAATAAGGTGAATTTCAGCACAGGGGAAAACATGCTTGTGCTGCCGCCTTCCCATATATTGTCCTTTTCCGTATACAGTGCCGGTGTGAATTTTTCTGATGGTTTCAGATCCTTGAAATCAACAGGGGTTAAATTTTCATAGGTAAATGTGTCTTTTTTATATCCATCGGGAGTCTCATAAGAAGTCAGTTTCACTCCGTCAGCTCTCTCGGTAAATAAAAACAGGTGGGGTGATGCGTGCGTTTTTCCGTCCGATGTATAGTAAGTTTCTTCAAGCATGAAGACTCCTTTGAAAGCTGGAGGCAGATTCCTGATTTTATCATTGCAGACCGTATTTACGTGTTCAGCAAAAGGAAATTCAATTCCATTCTTTTTCATAGTTTCATATTGTTCAGAGTTATGAAATCTGCCCGTTAAAAGGCTGATAAATTTGTTTAACTGTTCCATGTCAGAACCTCCCATCTTCCGAAAATGCTATTTTCTTCATCAGTTCCATTAAATTTTGTTTTTCATTGTCCGAGAGAGGATTTAAGATAACGCTGTCCCACTCCCAGAATAAATTATGGCTCATTTCAAAGGCTTCCCGGCCTTTCGGAGTCAGACTTATGATATTGGCCCGTTTGTCTTTGGTACTTTTCTTTTGCTTGAGCAGGCCGTTTTCTATGAGTTTTGAAAGTGTTCTGTTCAGATGGCCCGCATCCAGCTTTAAGGCAAGGGATATTTCTTTGGGCGAACATGTTTCTTTCTTGCCGACAAAAATAAGAATAAACAGCTGTCCGTAAGTTACATTGATCTCTGCGAGTTTTTCCGTACAATACTGCGTAAAATACTTACGGAGAACTGACACATAAAAAGCAAATGATTCTGTCATTCATGATTTCCTCCATTTATTTGACTAAGTCAAATATAATTCAAAAGATTGACTTTGTCAAGTAATATAAGATAGTAAAAAAACCGGTATCCCAACCGTCAGATTTTTGATCTGGTGTTTGGGAACCGGTTTATGAAGCTGTCTGGTTTTTATATCTGAGATCACTGTGGATCCTGTCTCTGCACAAGGATATTTAACGCTTCCGGAACGATAGAAATCCTTACAGGGAGCCCTTCGCTCAAAATCTCACCGTCGTAGTCAATGGCGATCTCGTTGTCTGTGGATGCCTGTTCGATAAAGATTTCTTTCGTCTGAAAATACTCGATGGACGGGTGATTTTGGTGGCTGCCCTGGAGCCATTTGACGATCAGATCCGGAGTTGTTAAAAACTCGATCTTTTTAAGGATCAGGACGTCCAGATAGCCGTCTGACACAGAAGCCAGCGGTGCGGCAGTCGGGAAACCTCCAACACTTTTTGAATTGGCCACTAAAAAGACCATGGTTTCCGTGGTCTCTGAAAATTCACTGCTGGTATACTTTAATACCATGTTTTTGGAAAACTGCTTTGGAAGTTCTTTGATGCCTTCCAGATAATACGCCATCTTCCCGAGGACTGCCTTCTTGTCTTTCGGAACTTTATAAGCAATATCGGTGAGCAGGCCGCCGGCAAGGACATTGATAAAATATTCATCATTGACCTTTCCGATATCTACTTTCTTCGTCTGGAAATTCTTTATCATGCTGCAGAATTCCCTGGCTGTTTGAGGCAGGTTCATATAAGTGGCAAAGTCATTGACAGTTCCTGCGGAGATGATAGCCAGGGGGATATTACTCTGGCTGACTACAAGTCCGTTGGACACTTCGTTTAAAGTACCGTCGCCGCCTACAGAGACAACATAGTCGTATTCTCCGGGCTTTAAGGCTGCCGCCCGGTGTTTTGCATCATCTTTTTTCTTTGTATAAAAAACATCAATGTGCGGAGTGATTTGTTTTAAAATCAAAGTCGACATGATTTCCTGCAGTGTGGCTTCAATATTTTGTTTCCCCGAAGAGGGATTGATGATAAATAAGGCTTTCATGAGATCCTCCTTGTTATATTCCATTCTCCGCGATTATGTACGGAAGATTATTTTACTTAGAGTTTACCATAGAAAAGTTACTGCCGCAATGTACAAAAAACTTGCTGTTACAATGAATTCCTTTTGTATTTATGAAAAATCTATTTTATAGTGAGAATGAACGAAGGAGAAAGGATAAGGAGAGATGAGGGACGGGAACTTCTATAAAAATCTTTGTCCGTATGTGAAGAGGGCAAAGCAGGGAGATGAGAGAGCATATGAATATCTGTATCGGCAGACATACGACCAGGCCAGACTGTTTGTATTGAATTTCTGCGGAAATGCCACTGAGGCAGAGGATATTTTTATCGAGATTTACAGGAATCTTCCTGCTCTGAAAGATAATATGGCGTTTTGTGCATGGCAGCGGCAGATTGCATACCGGTGCTGTCTTAGGAATGCCAAAAAGAACAGTCAGACCGACATACTTGGAAACGAAGTGGTGGATTTTATCCAGAGTATGTCTTCTAAGGAGCCGGAACCTCAGAAGTTTATTTTGGAGGATGAGAAGACAAGAATCCTCCATGAGTGCATAAAGAATCTTCCGGAGAAGCAGAGAGCCGCGATTATCCTGAGTGCTCTGGAACAGCTGAAGATGAAAGAGATCGCCCAGATCATGGACTGTAATGTAAACGCGGTGAAAAACCTTTTGTTCCATGGACGGAAAAATCTGAAAAAACAGATCGAAAGCCTTCCGAAAGCAGACAGAGAGGCTTTGAAAATCAGGGGATTTGGTTTCTTTGCTTTATATCCGATTCTCAGGGGGTCTTTGTATACTGCGGGAAGCAATACGGGAAAAGGAGTGGTGGCCATGAAAAAGGCGGCCCTCGGAGCAGCAATTGCGGTCGGAGCCGGTACAGCCGGTTTTGTGATGCTTCATGAAGATCCTCTTCCGGCAGTTGATTTCGGAGGCTTCGAGACTCCTCAGGTGCAGATGGAGACAAAAAATCTGGAAGGGATCAAGATTCCCCAAAAGCCCAAACCGAAGCCTGAACCAAAAAAGATTACCCCGGCTTCTATACTCCAGGCAAAGGTGGAAAAGAAGGGCGGACGTTTGGCGATCTATGTGGACGGGGATGTGGATTACGTGAAGACTTATGCCCTCGGAAAATCCGGAAAGAAAGTCGCAGGACTCACCTGTGACACGAGCCGGGAGATCTTCTATGTACCGCCTAAGACAGAGGACTTTAAATTATATTTGATGGACAAGGCAGGAGATCAAAGAATATTTGAATTTAACAGGGAGTAAAAGAGGCTTTTAAAGGCCTTTTTTTCTAACCTTTTTCAGAATAGAAGTTTCTTATAAAGTCAAAAAATCACCCAAGAAAGAGTGCACTTGAGGGCAAAAAAGGACGGATAGAACAATGAAAAAGCAATGGATGAGATGTCTGGCTGCAGTTTCTCTGATCACAGTCATGGGAACAGGAAATGGCTGGAAAACCGGGGGGGGGATGAGGCTTTTACAGAAAAACAGTTAAAAGGGCTTTCCATAGTGACAGGCAAGCAGGAGAATGATTCAGACTTTCCTTATGATAATCTGACCTATGCGGATAAGACTCAGCCGAAATACCAGATGATAAATGGAGGTGAGAAGGCCGAAGAACCGGGAGCACCAAAAAGGGCCGGCTACACCTTCGGCGGATGGTATTATATTGATGAAAACGGAAAAGAAACAGAGTGGGATTTTAATAAACCGGTGAACGGTAATATGAGACTGACAGCGAAATGGGATCCGGTGCCAAAAGAACCCTCATCAGAAGAAAAGAAGCCGGCGGAAAAGAAGAAAATAAAAACAGAGAGAAAAAAGAAAATACCGCAGAAATGGAAGTACAGAGAGGTAAAAGAAGAAAGAAAAATCCGTGTTGTAAGAACCGGTGGGGCTGAGTATGTTGTGCTCTGCCCTGAAATATCCAGGGAGGAATTCCACAGCAGGGTGTCAGCGCTGAGGAGGGAAACCGAGCACAACGAGGAACTGAATATTTCCATCGGAGCAGTCTGGGATGCGGGAAGACGGGGAGTCAAAGAGCAGGTCAGCTATGCAGAAGACTTAATGTACATCGAAAAGCAGTCATACTACAAAAAAACCTTGAACGCAGAATACAACCGCAGATCGGCAGTTGCCAAGAAACTCTTAAGAGACATTGAACAGGGAAGGTTTGTTGTACATCTTCAGCCTAAGGTTGAAATTGAGACAGGAAGGATCATAGGTGCAGAGGCTCTTGTGAGAAAAATACAAAAGGACGGCAGTCTGATTATGCCGGATGCATTTATTCCGATCTATGAATTGGAAAATGTCATCTGCCACGTTGATTTATATGTACTGGAGGAAGTCTGCAGGATTCTCAGACAGTGGGAGCAGACGGGTTCTGACTCCCTTACCATTTCCGTTAACCTCTCGCGGGTTACTTTAATGGAGAAAGATGTCGCAAACAGAATTCTGAATGTCTGCCGGAAGTATGACGTGGACCCTTCCCAAATATGTATAGAGATCACAGAGAGCTCGTCCAAGATCCGGCTGGAAGAGCTGAGCCGGAAGGCAGAAGAATTTATTGGAGCGGGATTTAAGATTTCCCTGGACGATTACGGAACCAAATATTCAAATCTGGCCATACTGTCTGCCATTGATTTTAATGAGATTAAGCTGGACAAGAGCCTGATTGACGGTTTGGAGAAGAATGAAAAGTCGCAGGTGCTCGTCCGGTATGTGATTCAGATGTGCCGGACCTTGAACCAGATGATTCCGATCGCGGAGGGAATCGAAACTGAAGGGTAGATCAATATACTGAAAAATCTGGGCTGTGACTTCGGACAGGGATATTATTTTTCAAAACCAATATCGGTCAAAGATTTCTTTAACAGATATATGGAGGCAGAAGTAAAGGCAAATTGAATCTTTCGGTGGGATGAGCAGGATATGCAAAGACACGGTGACATCGCTTACAAAGAGTGGTAAAATAAAAGCAGAACAATCGGAACATCAAACAGAGAGATGGGGTGACTGCTGTGAAGAAATTAATCCGATATACAAACCGTTTCATGAGACATGCAGACTGGAAGGATCTCGTAATGATTAAGCTCTGTGCCTGCGCTGCCGGAGTCATGTGGGGACTGGCACTTCCGAAGAAGCTGCACAAAGCGGCGGCCTTTACAGTGACGGCACTGTTTACCGCCACATATCTGCCGGAGATCATGAAATTTTTTAAAGTGAACAGATTATAAGGACGATGATTAGACAGCCGGGATATTAAATTCGGCTGTCTATTTTTCGGTCATAAGTCCCTTTAATCCCCATCTGTTCCCTGTATTTAGCCACGGTCCTCCGTGAAATAGAAAATCCCTTTTCTTTCAGAAGCAGCGATAGTTTCTGATCACTGAATGGCTTCTTCGGATCTTCCCGGGACACCATTTCTTTTAATATCCCTTTGATATCTACCGCACTGACCTGGGCACCAGCAGCAGGGGAGGAGCCGGAAAATAATGATTTCATAGAGATGATGCCGCAGGGAAACTGCAGGTATTTTCCTTTGACACCCCTGCTCACCGTGGAAACATGCATTCCAATATCCTCTGCCACTTCGTTCATTGTCATAGGTCTCAGAAAGCCGTGATTTTTTAAAAACTCCGGCTGTCTTGAGAGAATGGATTCGGTGATCCTGATCATCGTATTTCTGCGCTGTTCAATGCTTGCGATGATAAAACGGCATCGCTCATATTTCTGCTGGAAATATTCTTTCAGCTGGGGGTCTTTTGTGCCTCTGAGCATACGGACATAATAATCATTCAGAGAATAATTCCCCACCCAGTCGTCATTGAGCCGGATATCCCACTGATTCCCCTGACAGGTCACGATGATGTCCGGGGTGATGTATTCGATTTTTTCTGTGGAAAATCCCTGAAGAGGCTTGGAATTCAGGTTCCGGATCACGGCGATATGCTTTCGGACTTCTGCTGTGCTGATATGAAGGCTTCTGGAGACGGTGCTGATGTGTCCGAGGGCGATATCGTCCAGGTGATTTTGTATAATCTTTTCCATGACCGGCGTTCTTTTTCCGAGGAAATCAAGCTGCCGTAAGAGGCACTCCGGAAGGCTGCGGGAAAAAATGCCCACGGGCTCCAGGCCGGACAAAGTTTCATAGCACGTTTTTATCTCTTCCAAAGGAATTGCCAGAAGGGCCGAGACTTCTTCAAAAGAAATCCTGAAAAATCCGCCGGAGTCCAGGCAGTCAATCATAAAGTTCATTGTCCGCCATTCACTTTCTGTGTAATCATTTTGGTTCAGCTGATCCAAAAGATATGTCTTAACCATGTCGGTGGCTTCTTCCGGAATATCAAAATCCTGTGTTTCTGATACAGTGAAAGAAGAACCGGAAGGTGTATGGTCGAGAATCGGGTTTTCTATGTATTCATTCTGCAGAAATTCAGAAAGCTCTCCGTTATCCAGTGACAGAATATGCAGCGACTGGATCTGAGACTGAGACATCTGCTGTTTCTGGTGAAGCTCTAAAGCGGAGCGGTAAGACGGGGCCAAAAAATCTCCTCCTTTCCTGCGGTTTGATCCGTGAGGAACTTAAAATGTGTCACAGGCAGGGCACGCCTGATCTAAGAGCAGATTGCAGTAGCAGATCTGCTCCCTGGAATTGTCCACGGCTGTTTCCAACGCCTTTTTTGTGTCTGGGGCATTCAGACAGGAGACCAGTTCAAAGAGCAGCGGAAGATTGACTCCTGCGATCAGGTGGATATTTTTCTGTGACAGATATTTCATAAACTCATTGTTGACACTGCCGCCGAAAATATCGGTGGCAATAATCAGTTCTTCGTCCGGACCCAGTCCGTCTATGATCTCCCTGACCGGAGTTTCCACTTCTGACATATCGTCTGTATAGGCACAGAGTGTGGAAACAGAGTCCTGCCTTCCGGTCACCAGTTCCATTGCATTTCTAATTCCGTCAGCAAATGTGCTGTGGGTTGCGATCAATAATCTTTTTTTCATGTTTCTTTCACCTCGTTGAATGATAGTATATTTGCCTGGGCATAACACTGATTTACAACTGTATATAGAGCAAATTCCGT
Organism: Anaerostipes sp. CAG:276; assembly: GCF_000432215.1. NCBI lineage: Bacteria > Bacillati > Bacillota > Clostridia > Lachnospirales > Lachnospiraceae > Anaerostipes > Anaerostipes sp. CAG:276. Next base: position 208,636 of record NZ_FR889182.1, on the reverse strand, counting down.
GCCAAGAACTAGTGTCAAAAGAAATTTGAATCTGAGAAATCATCTTGCGGAATGCCTTGATTGACAAATGGCAGGAAGCTGGCATAATGAAAATAAATTATGCAGTACAAATGAGATGAGGTAGAGGGATATGCTGAAGGAAAAGTTATTGTCATATATAAAAGAACAAACAAAACAGGCTGATTTTGATCATGTGGATAAGTCCTGCACGGCGGATGAGATGTCGGGGATCTTTACGGTGAAACGGAATACAGTCAGTCACTATCTAAACAAAGAAGTGGGGAAATCTTTATTTAAGGTCAATACAAGGCCTGTTTTGTTTTTTGATGCCAAAGTGTTTGAAGAGCGGTTTTTTAAACCTGAGAAACCGGTCTATGCAAGTCTCGAGGAACTTTTTATGGAACATACAGAGGCAGAGAGAAAGTCCCGGGAGGCTGACGATCCGCTGGAAAGTATGATTGGGGCCCGGGGAAGTCTTAAAAAGGCTATCGAGCAGATCAAGACTTCCGTATTTTATCCGAATACAAGCCTGCCGGTATTTCTCCACGGGGATACCGGGGCCGGAAAGAGTTACATGGCCCGGCAGATTTATGAGTTTTCTGTCTGTCATGGGGTACTTCCGGAAGGGGCGCCGTTCATCACGCTGAATTGTGCCCAGTACGCCAACAATGTGGAGTTGTTGTCCAGCAATCTGTTCGGATATGTAAAAGGAGCGTTTACAGGGGCATACGGTACATCCAAGGGACTTTTGGAGGCAGCAGACGGAGGGATGCTGTTTTTGGATGAAGTGCACCGCCTGAACAATGAAAGTCAGGAAAAACTGTTCATTTTTTTGGACCAGGGAATCTTCCGCCGGATGGGAGAAAGTGAAGGGTGGCATAAGGCAAAAGTCAGGATCGTTATGGCTACCACAGAAGATCTCGCTTCCAATTTTCTGGACACATTTCTGCGCAGGGTGCCTATTGTGGTGGAAATCCCTGATCTCATGGAGCGGGGATACCAGGAGCGGATGCAGTTTATTTACCGCTTTTTTATTCAGGAGAGCAAGGTGCTGGAGAGAACATTTTCAGTTTCGGGAAATGTGCTGGACGCGCTGGCAGGACATAACTTTAAGGGGAATGTGGGCGAACTCCAGAATACCATCAAATATCTCTGTGCCACAACTTACGCAAAAAATAAAGAAAAGGAAAAGATCGCACTCCGTCTGGGGGATCTGCCGGACGAGATCATTTCGGAGATCGCCCAGAACGACGGAATGAAGATTAAGAAGAGCCAGGAAGTGCTGATCACGCCGGAGTCCAGGCCTGAGACGGCTGCAGGTGCGGACACGGAAGAATCTATACATTACAGGGAACTGTTTGAAAAACTCAATTCCATCTATGAAGAATTCCAAAGCCAGGGATATGCTCTGGACCAATTTGAGAAACGGTGCTTCCATGCGGTCAGCGACATGCTGGACCGCCTCATCTATCAGCAGAGTAAGGAGTCGGAAACTATGCTCATGCGCTATGTGATCGGCAGTGTCCACGAGGCTTTCCGGTATGTGGAATACAGCTGCAATGTTCGATTCGGGGGCAATGTCCTCCACGCTGCGGCAGCCTATTTCTTCTATCTGAACGGTCATCCTGCGGAATATGAGTCCGGGGGAAAAGTATCGGGGCAGTTTCTTTCGTTTGCGGAGGAACATTACAGACAGGAAACGCAGCTCGTTAAGAGGATGATGGATCTGCTTTCCGCGAAGATGGATTTAAATGTAACGGAGGCGGACCTGCTCCCTCTCGTGCTCTATTTTAAGAGCCTGAATGTGAAGTCACAGGACGGCAGGACTAAAGCCATCATTTTAGCCCACGGATATGCCACGGCAAGCAGTATTGCCAATGTGGCCAACCGGCTTTTGGAAGAAACAATATTTGAGGCGGTGGATATGCCCATAGATAAAAAGATGGAAGATATTGTCCTATGGATCAAAGAATATATTGAGCTTCATGATCTGAGCAGCGGCCTTCTGTTTCTGGTGGACACAGGCTCCCTGATGGACATTTATGAGGAACTCAGCGATATGCTCAGAGTGCCCGTAGCCATCGTAAACAACATTTCCACGCAGATGGCGGTGAACGCCGGACAGATGGTGAAACAGAAGTACCGTCTGGAGGACATTCTCTTAAGGCTGAAGAAATACAATCAGACCGAATACCAGATGATCTATCCGAAGATAGACAAGCAGAAAGTGATCCTGACCTGCTGTCTTACCGGGACCGGGACCGCAGAGCAGATCCGGGGCCTGATCGACGACAGTATTCCTTCGGACATTGATATTACGGTGGTCTCCTACGACTATGACCAGCTGAACAATCAGTCAACGGCCGATGCCCTGTTGGACGGCTACGACATCCTGGGAGTCATAGGGACTGTAAATCCAAAGCTTTCCGGCATCGAGTTCATACCTCTTGAGGAGGTTGTGTCAGGGGAGGCGGAGAGGAAGATGGAAAAGATCCTGTCCCCGGTTATCTCTCATGAGCGCATACAGGAGATCAATGACCATCTCGTGAGAAACTTTTCTGTCCGGCAGCTGATCGGTTCCCTGACGATCCTGGATACGGACAAGATCATGAACCACATCGAGGACTGTCTGAAACAATATGAGGTCACGGACGGGAAAGCACTTTCAAACAGTACAAAGATCAATCTTTTCATTCATGTGGGATGTCTTGCGGAGCGCCTGATCAGGAGGAGCCCGATCGAAGACTATCCTGATATCGATGCATTTGAGGCAGAACGGACAGAAGAGATTGCAAAAATACGGAGTGCCTTTAGTGGGATAGAAAACACTTACAGTGTCAAAATCCCACTGTCTGAAATCGGATATATTTATGACATTATAAATGGAATATAAGATAATCAGCGGTTTGCGGAGCCAGAGACAAAAGCGTGACACTAAGTTGGCACGCTTTTTGTTGTATAAATGGACAGAAAGCAAAAAACATCACATTTATATGATCTGGGAAGGAGAACTACATACAATGATTATTTCAATGGGAGAAATGCTTGGCAAGGCAAAGAAAGAAGGATACGGGGTGGCGGCCCCAAATGTATTCAACAGAGAGACGATCGAGGCATCTTTTCTGGCCGCAGGAAAACTAAAAGCGCCGGTGATCCTTGATGTGGCTTCTGTCCACGGCATTTACGAGTGTGCAGACCTGGCGAGGTTTTATGCAGCCAGATATCCGGAAGTACCCGTGGCGGTGAATCTGGACCACGGCGGCGCCTTTGAGGATATCATACAGGCGATCCACGCCGGATTCAGTTCTGTCATGATCGACCGTTCCACACTTCTGTATGAGGAAAACGTAAGAGAAGTAAAGGAAATCGTAAAAGTGGCTCATGCGGTCGGCGTTTCCGTAGAAGCAGAGCTTGGTCATGTGGGTCAGGGCGACGAATATGAGGAGACAAGAGATGCGGGACTGACCAAATTGGAAGAAGCACAGTCCTATGTGGAAGAAACCGGAATTGACTGCCTGGCTGTGGCCGTGGGAACGTCGCATGGAGTGTATAAAGGAACTCCTCATCTGGAATTTGAACTTCTCTCCACTTTATCAAAAGAAATCAAGATTCCTCTTGTACTCCACGGAGGTTCCGGCACAGGAGATGACAATCTTGCCAAAGCAGTGAAGACCGGAATACAGAAAGTCAATTTAAACACAGATTTAAGCGAGGCAGGAAAGAATGCACTGAGGAAAGCCCTTGAGAGCAGCGCGCCAAGAAAAGATGTTAAGGCCGCAGGAGAGTTTGCACCGAAGAAAATGAACATGCAGCAGACCATCGCAGCGGGAACCGAGGGATTTCAGGAAGTGCTGGAACACTACATGAGGCTGTTTGATTCACAGAACCGGTGGTAAACCTATGGATCTGATCGACAGGAAACAGCCCGCTCCCATGAATCATATCTTCCGCTTTTATGAGTTTAAGGACTATCTGAGGGCGGCAGCAGAAAGCGGCTATGAGAGCATTGACCTTTGGACATGCGGAGCCCACTATTTTGTGGATGCCCATACTCATGAGGAAACAAAAAGCCTCAAAAGGATGCTTGGAGACTATGGGCTGAAAGCGGTGAGCATGACGCCGGAGCAGTCCTGTCCGAAGCCATTTCACATGGCCGCAAAAAGACCGGAGATCAGAAAAAAGGCGAAACGCTATTTTCAGCATATGATCCGGGCGGCGTCAGAACTTGACTGTGACAGAGTGCTGATCACATCCGGCTGGCAGTTCTTTTCCGAAGACAGGGAAGAAGCCTGGAAAAGGAGTGAGGAAATGGTCGGGGAACTCTGCAGATTTTCAGAGGATTACGGCGTATATCTGACTATGGAGACCTTATCGAAGAAGAGCACCAGGCTGTGCAACCGGCTTGAAGATGTAAAACGGATGATGGAAGCGGTCAACTCCGGACAGTTTGCCGTGACCGCAGACATCCATACGATCCACAATGCCGGAGAATCCCTCCAGGACTGGTTTGATGCATTTGGAAAACGGCTGAATTTGGTACACTTTATGGATTACAGAGACGGCGCCTTTTCCCATCTCAAATGGGGAGACGGAACTTGTGACCTGGAAGGGACACTGAAATTACTGGATCAAAACGATTACAGAGGGCCGCTGGTGCTGGAGTATACAGACAGCAGATATTTTGAAGACCCGGCGGCAGTCTATGAGGATACGATGAAAAGATTGAAACCATATATCAGGAGATAGAGAAAGAGGTAAGCGAAATGGCAAAAACAGAGACGACAAGATTTGCAGTGATCGAACAGGAACGGGTGGTGAAAGTACATGAGCGGAAGATTCCGGAACTGAAAGCCGATGAGGTGCTGATCAAAAACGGAGCCTGCAACATTTGTACGACAGATTACGGACAGTGGACCGGGGCCAGAAAGAATCTGAAGTTTCCTATGGCATTCGGGCATGAATTCAGCGGGACGATCGTTGATATGGGATCGGAGGTAAAAGGATTTGAAATAGGAGAGCCGGTTGGCATCGGCTATGACAACTGCGGGAAATGTGAGTTCTGCAAAAAGGGCCTCACAAGTGAGTGTGTGACTCTGGGAGAAGGAAGGAATAAACTTTCACCGGACGGTTACCACGGAGGCTTCGGCTGCTCTGAGTATGTGGTCAAGCCGTACCGCTCTCTGTTTAAGATGGACCCGTCCATCGATCCTTCCGAGGCGGCATTTGTGGAACCGGTTGGCACGGTCTGCCAGGGACTGCGCAAATTAAGAGTGTCCGCGGGAGAAAAAGTGGTCGTCATCGGAGCCGGAACCATGGGGATTCTGAATGCACTGGCGTTAAAGGCAGAAGGATGCGATGTACTCATCACGGAAATGATGGAGAAAAAACTTAAAGTAGCAAGAAATCTGGGACTTCACGCAGTGGATGTATCTAAGGAAGATCCGGTGGAAAAAGTAAAAGAATGGACGGACGGACGCGGCGCCGATGCGGTCATCCTGGCGGTAGGTGTCACGGCGGCCAATGATCAGGCCCTTGAGATGGTGAAACATCTTCACGGAAGAATTCTATTATTTGCCGCAGGATATCCGGCTCCGGAACTGCATGTGGATTCCAACCTGATTCATTACAGAAAAATGGAGCTGATCGGAACATTTTCAGCGGATCTCTGTGACTTTAAAAAAGCCGCGGAGCTGATCAGCGAAAAGAAAATTGACCTGTCTAAACTTGTGGAGGCAAAATATCCGCTGGATCAGGTGCAGGAAGCCTTCGAGGCCGCTGTTGTCCCCGGAGCTTACAGGGTCAGCGTAGTATTTTAAGAAAAGAATGAGGAGGGATTACCTATGATTAAGAAATTAAGAGTCGATTATCGTCTGGTACACGGACAGGTGGCGATCTCCTGGTCCAGGGCGCTGGGAGTGGATTGCATCCTGGTGGCAAATGATGAGGTGGCAAAAGATGAGATGCGCCAGTCTATGCTGCGTATTTCCAAACCCCAGGGAATTAAGCTGGTCATCAAATCTATGGAGGATTCCATTAAGGCCATCAAGTCAGGCGTCACTGACAAGTATAAATTGTTTATTGTGGTCAACAACGTAAAGGACGTGGAAAGGCTGACAGATGCCGTTCCGGAGATCAACGATGTAAACCTGGGAGTACTTCCGGCAGTGGAGGGAAGCAGGGCACTGAGTAAGGCAATCAACGTGACCGCAGACGACACAGAAACTCTGAAACACCTGCTTTCTAAGGGTATCCGCATGGAAATACAGCAGGTACCCACAGAAACCGCTGTAAAAGTTACGGAAAAACTGTTGGAGAGTTAGAAGGGAGAGAGGGATATGTTAACAAAAGCGCTGCTTGTGGGGCTGATTTTAGGCCTCTGCAAAATGGAATATTTTTTTGGGTACTGCATGATTTGCCGACCGATTGTCATTTCCACGCTGACTGGACTGGTTCTTGGAGATCCGGTGCAGGGTGTGATTCTTGGAAGCGTATTGGAACTAATGTTTATCGGGTCTTTTCCTATCGGAGCGGCAGTGAGTCCCGACTATGGCTCTGCGGGAGCTATCTGTACGGCATTTGCCATTATAACAACCGGAGGAAAGGCCGTGGCTACTACTCTTGCAGTGCCGATCGCCCTGCTCGGAGGCTTTATCTTTATCGGGTGTAAACTGATGAACGCGGCATTCGGACAGGTCATGATGAAGAAGATCGAGAAGGACAATACAAGGGCTGCAGGAAGAATTTATCTCTTTGGTGCATTTTTCACTAGTTTTGTTGTTTACTTTTTGTATGGCTTCCTGTCCATCTATGCGGGAAGCACTGCGGTGCAGGCAGCCGTCAATGCCATCCCTAAGGTGGTCATCAACGGGCTTGCCTCTGCGGCCAACCTGCTCCCGGCCATTGGTTTTGCCCTGCTTCTTAAAATGATCATCAGCAAGAAAATGGCACCGTACTTCTTTGTGGGATTTATGCTGGCGGCTTATCTAAAACTGCCGACCATTGCGGTGACATTGTTTGCAGTCATGATGGTACTGATCATCTTATCCAACCAGAAAAATACGCCGGAGACGGCAGAGGCCTATGGAGGTGACGAAAATGAGTTCTAAGTTAAACAAGAAAGATTTAAAACAGATTTTTATCCGGTATCTTGCGCTGAATGCCATGAACGATTATCCGGGACAGATGCACAATGGCTACACTTTCAGCCTGATGCCGGCCATTGATAAGATTTATGACAAGAAAGAAGACAGGATAGAGGCAAAGAAACGCCATATGGAATACTTCAATATTACTCCGAATATTGCGGGATTTGCCCTGGGGATTTCTGCGGCAATGGAGGAGGAAAATGAAAAAAATCCAGACTTCGACGCCACGAGTATCAATGCGGTAAAAACAGGTCTCATGGGCCCGCTGTCAGCCATCGGAGATACTTTATTTCCTTCTACGCTGAGAATCCTTGCCACATCCTTAGTCATCGGCATGGCTGCCGCGGGAAATGTGTTTGCTCCGGTCTTATTCCTGCTGATGTACAACATTCCGAATGTGCTGGCCCGCTGGTACAGCTTAAAATACGGGTACAGTATGGGAACAGAATTCCTGCTGAAATCCGAGAAGTCCGGAATCATGGACAAAGTTTCCTATGCCTGCTCTGTGGTCGGACTCATGGCCATCGGCGCTATGATCGTGGCTACGGTCAACGTGTCTACGCCAATCACTATCGGGGATGTGAAAAACGGCGGAATGGTACTCCAAACAACATTGGACAGCATCATGCCGAAAATTCTCTCCCTTGGCCTGGTTGGTACAATCTACTGGCTGCTCGGCAAAGGAGTCAAAGTCGTGCCTCTCCTGATCGGCACCATGGTTGTGGGAGTCGTCTTATTTGCACTGGGCATCATCGCATAGGAGGTCTTGACATTGAAAAAACAGAAAAAAGAACTGCTGGTCATCGGAGCAGGAAATATCGGACGGGGCGTCATCGGAGGGCTGTTTTATGAATCCGGTTATCATCTGTACTTATATGACATCATGGCAGAGCGGATGGAACAGCTGAAAAAACAGGGTACCTATCTGATCGAGAGAGTCGGCGCCGAAGAAAAACGGCGTGTGCTTGTAAAAGGATTTGACGTCCTGGACTGTTCAGACGAAAAAGATCTGGTCCTACACATGGAACAGGTGGATCTGATTGCCTGCTGTGTCTATGAGGGGGCATTTGAGAGCATCGCGCAGAATCTGGCTCAGGCCATAAAGGTCAGAAGCAGGGAAAATGCAGGGAACTTTAACATCCTGCTCTGCGTCAACGCCCTTGGGGCTCCGGATTTCTTTGAAAAACGTCTTGGGGAATTGTTGAAAGGTGATGAGGAAGCGCTGGCTTATCTGAAAGAAAAGACAGGAATCTGTCAGGTTATGGTCGGCATGGCAGCTATGCCGTCTTCCAAAGAGCTGATGGAAGAAGACCCGTTTGCCGTCACAACCAAACTGGACGGACACATCGGTATTGACGCGGAAGCGTTTAAGGGAGAATTTCCAGAGGCAGAACAGGTAGGGAAATCGGTGAAAGCCAAAGCCCAGATTTACCGGAAAGTATATACAGGGAATATGAAGCACTGTATGACGGCATTTCTCGGGAAAGCAAAGGGATGTACTTACATTGCAGATACATATGACGATCCGTGGATCGATGACTTTATTTCCGGCGCCTTTTATGAAGCGGAAGAAGCGGTTTCCAGAGAGTATGGATTTACAGAAGAAGAGCGGAAAGAATGGGTGGATTTTATTATGAATGCGCCGAAAAACCGCAATTTAAAAGACGAGATCCGCAGAGTTGCCGCAGGGCCCAAAGGGAAACTCTCAAGAGGGAACCGTTTTACAGGACCAGCGCTTCTGTGTATGAAACATCATATCCTTCCGTATTATCTGGCGAAAGGAATCGCCTATGGATTCCTCTACCGGGATGAGGAAGAACCAGAGAGCATCGAGATCACGGATTACGTAAAGGAACATGGAATCCGGGAGGCCATAATGAAATACTGTGGACTGCTGCCGGATGAATGGGAGCTTTTAGATCTGATTGGAGCACAGTATCAAGAAGCATTGAAACAGAGATAGGATCAGGAGGAAATCATGAGATATAAACATTTTAAAAATGCAGGAGCAGATATATCAGCGCTGACCGTGGGAACATGGGGAATTGCGGGAGCCAATTCAGCGGGAGTCAGCTGGGGAGACGTGGATACAAAGGAATCCATCGCAGCCGTGCGCCGGATGGTGGAAAATGGGGTCAATATGGTGGATACCGCACCGATTTACGGGGAAGGACACTCAGAGGAGGTCGTTGGACAGGCGTTAAAAGGGATCAGGGATAAGGTATATTTGACGACCAAGTTTGGGTCTTATATTAATCATTTTACCGGTACGTCTGTGAGAGACTGCAAATATAATACCGTGGAGAGGGAGATTGACGAATCCTTAAAACGCCTTCAAACGGATTATATTGACTTTTATGTTATGCACTGGCCGGATGTAAATACGCCGATCGAAGAGACGATGGCAGCGGTCAATATGCTGAAAGAAAAAGGCAAGATCCGGTTTATCGGGATGTCCAACTCTCCGAAAGAGCTGATCATGGAAGCGCAGAAATATGCAAAGATCGATGTGATTCAGCCGCCGTTTTCTATGGTAAATCAGACGGAGAGAGAGCTGATGGAATGGGCGGAGACTCAGGGCATCGGCACCATGACGTATGGTTCCCTCGGCGCAGGAATTTTAACCGGGGCTATCAGGGAGTGTCCGGAGTATGATCCGAAAGATATGCGGCTCGTATTCTACCCATTTTTTAAAGAGCCGACATTTTCAAAGATCATGGAATTGTTAAAGACTCTGGATGCCATCGCAGAGGAACACGAAAAGCCGGTGGCACAGGTTTCGATTAACTGGAGTACACAGAAAAGCTTTGTGAGTACGGCGCTCACAGGTGTGAATACCCCGGCACAAGCCGATGAAAACTGCAGTGCTTTTGACTGGGAGCTTACAGAGGAAGAGATAGCAAGGATCGACAGCGAGATTAAGAGGCTTGAGATCGGATGAGTATGAGAAGAAAGATAAAGATCCAAAACAGCAGCGGTATTCATATTCGCACGGCGGCCGAGCTTGCAAATTTATGTGAAAATATGCCGTGTGACGTAAAGATCATGTGGAAGGACCGCACCTATGACGGAAAAAGCATCATAGAACTTCTCGATGCCAGGATACGTAAAGGGGACGAGATCATCCTTGAAGTTACAGGCAAAGAAGAAGATAAGACAATAAGAAAAATTGAAGACTGTATTCTTCGCTGGAGATAAGGAAGGACAGATGCCGAACAAAACGGGCATCTGTCCTTATTTACTTCCAGCGGAAATTATTTGACATTATAATTGACACACCTATCATAATCATACATGTTTGTATAAAAAGAGAAATTTCTGTTTAAAAAGGGGTATATTTTCAGTCATAAGAAAAGAGCATCAGATCAATACTTCCTAGAGCGACAAGGGACAGGTGTTCGACAGTTCTTCTGCAAAGAGTGGGGAAGACCACACCGTGAACTTCAAACCGGAGCCCGGTTACTATGTCGGCAAAGTAGTCGTGGATGGTGTCGGGAGAGATGATCTGAAAGACGCAGGAAGCATTCAGTTTAAGGGGGTGGCGTCTGATCATACGATTTACATAGAGTTTGTAAAGCATGATGGAAGCACAGCCGGAAAGCAGTTTGATATTTCTACTTCCATCGGAGGAGGAGAGGGAACGATTTCCCCGTCTTCCAAAGTTGAGGCCGGAACAAACAAAGAAGTACAGTGGAATCTGAAAGAAGGATATGAGGTTTCTGCAGTGATCATAGACGGAGTTACCAGGGATGATTTAAAAGAAGACAAAGGGAAGATATCATTCAGTGGCGCAGACCGGAACCATTCTTATGGAAGTTATTTATAAAAAGAAAGACAACAGTACACAGGGAAACCCTGACTTTATAGAGATTAAGACATCCAGGGAAGGAAAAGGAAGCATCACAGCAGGCGGAGATGTAGAAAAAGGTGGAAGCTATCAGGTTGTATGGAAGCCTGCCAAGGGATATGAAGTCCAGAAGGTCATTGTGGACGGAGTAGAACGGAAAGATCTTAAAAATGCTGGAAAAATTGACTTTAAGAATGTGAGCGGAAATCATACGGTAGAAGTTGTGTATCAGAAAGAACAGAAAAACAGCGGCAATACCGCAGATGATCCGTCAAAGAGCAAGAAGAAAAAGAAAAAAGATGATAACAGCGGTAAGTTTCATGCAGGCAGTTCAGAAACAAGATCCAATCGGGTTCTTAGAAAAGGCGTAGCTGAAACAGGAGACGAAGACAAGGGTGAAATGGAATTGATCTTTTTGATTGTGTCCGCGGCAGCAGTGTATATGGTCTTAAAGAAAAAGCGGGAGATTCATTAGGTCCCTGTTGTTGAGAAGAGCAAAAAAGGAATGCATTTAGGTGCATTCCTTTTTTGATGCGTAGAAAAATCAGCAAACGTATTTGACAATCACCGCAGATTGTTATACAGTGAAAGTGTAAATGCACACATTAGTGAAAATATGTGCACATAACAGAAAGGAGAAACTATGGAGGAAAGATTAAAAGCTTTAAAACAGCAGATACAGCAGCGAAATGATATGGGAGTGCGGTCCACTTATCTTTATAAATATATTGCGGATTCATTAAGGACGACAGAGAATGAACCGGTACAGATCAGAAGGGCGAAAGCTTTTGCCAATATACTGGAAGAAGTAAAATTAGAAGTCCTTCCGTATGAATTGATTGCCGGGAGTATGCTCGGCATGTGCCCGGTGTATGAGGAACGGATGACAGAGGAAGAACAGGAAAAGAAGTCTGTACAGACGATTGAGAACTATCGGAAGGAAAAAGCAGAAAATAAGAATCTTGACGGATCCATCGTGTTTGAAGAGGGCCATGCAAAAAGCTTTGAGGACGATTTCACCAGCAAAAAAAGCCGCTGGTCGCTGATGTCCAGAGTCCACCATGACGCCAGCATCGAATTTAAAGATCTGCAGAAGCAGATTGCATTGATGGA
>NZ_FR889182.1:195108-196454 GCF_000432215.1 Anaerostipes sp. CAG:276 | reverse complement strand
GGAACGCGCATTCAAGATCCCATATGCGGCAGAGGACAAAAAGCTGTACAATGAGCTCCCGTGGTTTGTGGGAAATCATTTGAATCTCAATTACGGGAGGGCTTTGCAGAAAGGTCTTTTACAAATGAAAGATGAGATCATCAGCCGGCTTGGCAGTTCGTCAGACCCGGAAAAGTCTGAATATTATGAGGCAGCCCGTATTGCGGTTGACGCAGTGATCCGATTTATCAAACGGTATGCGGATGAACTGGATCTGCACAGCCAGAATACCAACGTGACGGAGGAGAGAAGCAGAGAGTTAAAAAGGATGGCAGACATCTGCCGGAAGATTTCAGAGAAGCCTGCAAAATCATTTTATGAAGCCGTCCAGCTGACCTGGATGCTGCATATCATTGCCAATATCCAGGGCGGTTCTGCATTATCTTTCGGAAGACTGGATCAGTATTTATATCCGTATTTTAAGAAGGACACAGAGGAAGGCAGAATTACATACAGCGAGGCAAAAGAGCTGGTGGGATGCCTGTGGCTGAAGGTGAATGAGCCGAAGATGCGTACTGTACAGAGTGTTACATTGGGAGGGATTACCCCGGATGGAAAAGATGCGGCCAATGAGCTGACCCGGATCTGTCTTCAGACAGCAAAAGACGCCGGGATGCCTTATCCAAATGTGGGACTCCGGGTGAACCGTCTGAATCCTGACTGGATTTATGAGGAGGCACTGGAAACGATCAAAGCCGGATGCGGGCAGCCGATGCTGTTAAATGACGAGATATGGATCACAAATATGAAGAAGCTTGGATATCCGGAGGACCAGGCCAATGATTATTACAATATGGGATGCGTGGAGATCATGATTCCCGGGAAACAGCCCAACTGGGGAGTTACAGAGGCCATCGCATTTCCGGTCCTCATAGAAGAAGTTATGAGAAAATGGGGAGCAGGGGAAATTAAGATCCGGTCATTTGATGAGTTCATGGACGCATATTTACAGGAGATGGATATAGCAATAGAAGCTGACCGGCAGGAGGCACTGCAGAAGAAAGCCAATATGACAGAACGGTGTTATGATCCCTTTTCTTCAGTCTTGATCGATGGGTGCCTGGAACATGGAAAAGATATGCTGCAGGGCGGAAGCGAGTGTCCTGTGCACTGGTCTGTCTATGCCTACGGCATCGGAACTGCGGCTGACTCCCTGTGTGCAGTGAAAAAATTTGTCTTTGATGATCAGAAGGTGACACTGGAGCAGATGAAGGATGCGCTGGAGGCAGACTTTGAAGGTTATGAAGAACTGCGCGCCATGCTGGACCGCATGACACCTGCTTACGGCAATGGATTAGAAGAAGTGG
>NZ_FR889182.1:148418-195001 GCF_000432215.1 Anaerostipes sp. CAG:276 | reverse complement strand
GACGCTCTTCGGTTACTTTTTCCACATTTATCACGGGGAAATTGCCGGTGCGACACCAAACGGCAGGCATAAAGGAGAACCGTTCAGTGACAGCATGGGACCGGGACAGGGAAAAGACGTAAAGGGCCCTACCAGGCTGCTCCATTCTGTCATCCGGCTGAATGATGACTATATAACGGGCGGATATGCCTTGAATTATAAGCTGAATCCTGCATTTTTAAATGAGGAAAAAGGGAGGCAGGCTGCCATCAGCCTCCTTAAGACCTACATAGAAAACAGAGGACCGCAGATCCAGGTTTATACAACAAATTTGGACGATATAAAAGATGCCCAGGTCCATCCTGAAAAGCACAGGGATTTGATCGTACGCGTAGGCGGTTACTGCGAGTTTTTTGTGAATCTCGACAGAGTGCTGCAGAACGAAATTATTGCAAGAACGATGTACGGGGAAGGATAGAGATATGGAAGAGGAAGTGAAGGGGCTGATTTTTGGTATCCAGCATTTTTCAATTCATGACGGTGACGGAATCAGGAGCAATGTTTTTATGAAGGGATGTCCGCTCAGATGCCTGTGGTGTCACAACCCTGAAGGGCTGGCACCGGCCGCTGAACTGCAGTATTTTGAAAACAAATGCCGGAAGTGCGGCAAATGCGGCGGCATCTGTCATAATCTGCAGACCGTATCCAAAGAGTCACAGTCCATAAAAGAAACATATGCAAAAGGCTGTCCTTACGGTGCACTGGAACTGGTGGGAGAAGAAATGACGGCAGAGGAAGTTCTCGAAGAAGTCTGTATAGACCAGGCATTTTTCCGTACAAGCAAAGGTGGAATTACTCTTTCGGGCGGGGAGCCGATGATACAGGCAGACTTTGTTCTTGAGCTGTTAAAGAAATCGAAGGAGATGGGACTGTCCACAGCCATAGAGACCAGCGGGTATTCTGACCAGAGGAATTATGAACGGATTCTTCCCTATGCGGATGAGTTTTTATGGGACTATAAAGAGACAGACAATGTAAAGCACAGGGAATTGACCGGAGTGGAAAACAAGAAGATTCTTGAAAATTTAAGATTTCTTTACCAGAAGGGTGCAGTGATCACTTTGAGGTGCCCGGTAATCCCGGGAGTGAACGACACAGAGGAACATTTCAGAGGAATCGCGGGACTCATAAAAGAACTGAGGAATTTGAAAGGATGGGAAATCATGCCCTACCACCGGATGGGCATTGCAAAAGAAAAGAGATTAGGAAAAGGTGAGAGCATAGAATTCTCTGTGCCCTCCAAAGAAGTACAGGAACAGTGGAAACAAAAAATTTTATCATATATAGGAGAAGATTCAGATGTTAATGTTAATTGATGATGCAGATTTAAGAAATATTGAGGAATTGTACAGCAAATACCCATATGATGGGGTGACAACAAATCCTACCATTCTGAGCAAAACAGGAAATCCTGATCCGATGGACCAGCTGAAACAAATCCGCAGCCTGATTCCTTCAGATGCCATGCTTCACGCACAGGTATTATCTGTGGAAACGGAAGATATGGTGAGAGAGGCGAAATATATGGTATCTGTGTTGGGAAAAGATACCTTTATCAAAGTCCCCGTCACGGAAAATGGATTAAAAGCAATTTCTATTTTAAGCAGTGAGAATATCCGTGTTACAGCCACGGCCATTTACGGCACGATGTCAGCGTTTCTGGCAGCCAAGGCGGGAGCAGAGTTTCTGGCGCCTTATGTAAACCGTCTGGACAATCTGGGATACAACGGTGTACAGACTGCTCTGGATATCCACATGATGGTAAAAGCTGCAGGCTATAAGGCCGAAGTCCTTGGAGCGTCATTTAAAAACGCACAGCAGGTCATTGATATGGGGAAAGGCGGCATCGGTGCGGTGACAGTCAGTTCCGATCTGTTAAAGTCACTTGCATTTAACGGGATTGCAGAAAACGCGGTGAAAGACTTTATCCGTGATTTTGAGAGCTGCTGCGGTGAGGGGAAGACCATGCTGGATTTTTAGAAAAAAAGATAGATTATTTGTTGGCACGAAGAGCTCCGGAATTGTTTCCGGAGCTCTTTTGTGATTTTAACCACTAAAATGAAAAAATGTGCATTTTCTATTGACAAAGAGGAAACAGCTGGATATAATAACACCATAGAGAACATAATCACACTTATATGGAAGTATGAACAGGAGGATCGAATTTTGAAGGTTTACAGACAGGAAAAAATGAACAAAGACCTGCCGGGGATCATTTTATTAAGTCACGGACCGTTTGCAGTCTCTCTGGTAAAAACTGCACAGATGATTTTCGGAGACAGTGAAAACATCGCAGCCTTTTCTCTGGAAGCAGGAGATGATATTGACAAGTACAGAGGAGCTTTTACAGAAATGATCGAAGCATTTCCGGAGGGAAGCCTGATCATGGTTGACCTGTTCGGCGGAACGCCGTGCAACCAGGTTATGAGATACATTCAGGAGACAGGAAAGACACTGGAAGTTGCGGCAGGAATGAATTTACCGATGCTGATCAATGCAGTGATGTCCAGGGAAGAACTCATAGGAAAGGAATTCAGCATGGACACAGTGGAAAATGGCAAAAAGGGAATTTTCAGAATCGATGTGGAAGGATTTCTTAACGATGATGATGAGTAAATAACCATCAAAATAAAAGGAGAGAGCTTATGGCAAAGAAATTAGCAGTGAGAGTGGATGACAGGTTAATTCACGGACAGGTGGTAACACAGTGGGTCAATGTCTTTAAAGCGCAGCACATCGTGGTCATAGACAACAATGTGGCGAAAGATAAGATGCAGAAAAGCGTGTTAAAGTTTGCAGCGCCGCCGGATATCAAAGTAAGTATTTTCTCTGTGGACAAAGCAGTGGAAGCATGGGAGAAAAACCAGTTCGGGACGAAAAATGTGTTCGTACTTTTCAGAGATGTAAAACAGATCGCCGAACTCCAGGAAAAAGGGGTGTCCTTCGAGGAGATCACCATCGGACAAATGGCGATCATCAACGACAGAAAGCAGATTTATAAGCAGGTTGGTCTGTCAGAGAGTGAGGCACAGACTTTAATGGATATTGAAAAGACCGGAGTGAAGTTATACTTCCAGATGCAGCCCACAGACAAAAAAGAGTCGCTGGAAATCATGAAGAAAACATTTCCTGATCTGCACTAACTTATTTACATAGGAGGAGAGAAACTATGACGATTACAATTTTACAGGCAGTGCTGCTTGGCTTATTCTGCGGGATAGCAAAATGCTGTGTTCCTTATACGGCCGGAGCTTTCATGTTCAATACCGTCATCTTTAACGCGGTGGTTGTCGGAGCCGTGCTCGGAGACATGCCGCAGGCAATGATTATTGGTGCGTCACTGCAGCTGATTTACCTGGGAGTCATCTCAGCGGGAGGAAATCAGCCGTCAGATCCTTGTCTGGCCGCTTATATAGCAATTCCGGTTGCTATGGCTTCCGGACTCAACACTACAGCAGCAGTTGCTTTGGCAGTGCCGGTTGGACTGCTGGGAGCACAGATTACAAATCTGATTTACTTAATGGCCGGATTTTTTGCCCAGAAAGGCGATACATTCGTAGAAAAGGGCAATGCGGCAGGAATGACCAGATGGTCGGTGATATATTGTGCCATCGCAAGAATTATCTGCTTTGGTGTCCCGGTTGCCATCGCATTATATTTTGGAAGCGGTGCCCTTCAGGGAGTGCTGGATAATATACCGGCAGCAGTGACAAACGGTTTATCTGCCATGGGAGCCTGTCTTCCGGCAGTAGGATTTGCCATTATTGCAAACCTGATCTCAAAACCAAAATATATTCCATTTTTCTTCGCAGGATTTTTCCTGATCCAGTATACGAAGATCGGAACCATTCCGCTGCTGATGGTGGGAGGATTCCTGACATTCCTTTACATCACATTTAAATCCAACGAGTTCCAGGGAGAGACAGACGAGGATGAGGACGACGAAGATGAGGAAGAAGAACCGGCAGAAAAACTGCTGAGTAAAAAAGATATCCTGAAATCCTGGGTGATCTGGTGGTTCAGCGCAGAGACCTGCCACAGCTTCGAGAGAATGCAGGCGCCAAGTTTTTGTACATCATTGGTACCGGCACTGAAGAAGTTTTATCCGGGAGAAGAAAATAAACCGCGTTATATTGAAGCATTGAAAAGAAATATGACATTCTTTAACACAGAGGCACACTGGGGCGGAGGACCGATTCTTGGACTTACCTTAGCACTGGAAGAAAAGAAGTCACGCAACTATGAAGCGATTCCGGGAGAGGTTATCATGAACCTCAAAACCGGTCTGATGGGACCGCTGGCAGGTATCGGTGACACGATCTCATGGTCAACCCTGATGTACCTTTTAATCGGTTTATTCCTTCCCCTTGCTAAGAAAGGAAATCCATTGGGCGGCATCGGGCCAATCGTACTGCTGACTGTGATCTGCTTTGGAATCGGATATTTCTTAACACAGAAATGCTACACATTTGGATACTCTTTTGCAGAAAATATGCTGAAGTCAGGCTTAGTCAACAAGATTATTGCAGGAGCAAGTATTTTAGGACTGTTTATGATGGGAGGGCTTGCCTCTACCTATGTGACAGTATCCACACCAATAAAATTTGCCACAAGCGCATACACGACGACACTCCAGTCCATTTTTGACTCTATTGTGCCGGGACTGCTTCCGCTGATCGTTGTACTCTGTGTATGGGGATATCTTTCAAAAGTAAAACGAAACTATTTTGCGGCCACTTTGGGAGTTACAATAGTCTCTTTAGTATTGGGATGCTTGGGAGTTATTATTTAATTCAGCTGATTCTTTCGATTGACGTGTCCTTCCGGAGTTATGTATACTAGAAATAGAAAAATACCTTATCGTGCGAAGCACGTTTACCCGAAGGGTATAGATTGAAAACAGAAAGGCGTGGGCAAATTGAGAGAAGAAAGATTCATCATCAAAGTGGTAGAAATGCATTATAAACAGGGGATGTCACAGCTGGAGATAGGGAAAAAACTGAACGTTTCGAGGACGACCATATCAAGGACCCTGGCTCAGGCCAGAAAAGAAGGGTATGTACAGATCAAGATCAATTATCCTGACGGGGCCATGACAAGTACAGAGACGATTCTGGAAGAAAAGTTTCATTTAAAGGAGGCAGTGATCGCCTGTGTAAAAGATGGTGAAGACCTCAGTGAAGAAATTGCCTTTTATGCGTCAGACTATATACTGAGAACGCTGAAGAACCATATGACTCTTGCCTTGACAAGAGGAGTGACCCTGCAGAAGACGGTGGAGTGCCTGGCGAAGGACGTGAGGCTGAGATTCCTCAAGGTGGACGATGTTAAGGTGGTGCCTCTGATGGCCACGACCAACATTCCTCTTACTGCAGAGAAATCATTTCGTCTGGCTTACTCTAATTACCTGATCGATGAGGTGGCAAAGATCATCAACGGCAACGGCTATCAGCTGCTGGCACCGCAGTATGTGACGTCCTCGGAAATAAAAGAACATTTCCTCAACGAGGCCAGTGTGAAGGAAGTCATGGACCTGGCGAGAGCGGCAGATGTGGCGGTAATGGGAATCGGAACCGTGGATCAAAACTCCGCTATCATCAATGCAAAACTCATTCCAGTGGAAGAGTTTGAGCGGATGCAGGAAAAAGGCGGAACAGGAGAAATCCTTTCCCATGTGGTCAACAAGGACGGAGAACTGATCGAAGATGACTTTGAAGGAAGACTGATCAGTTTAAGCCTGGAAGACCTGAAAAAAATACCGATCCGCGTCGGCGTGGCATATGGCATGGAGAAAAAAGATGCGATCTTAAGCGTATTAAAAGGCCAGCTGATCAATGTGCTGATCACAGATGACAATGTAGCAGAATATCTGGCTAAAGTATGACATTTTCACCAGTTCTCCGGCTTGCTGTCTCAGGGATGTAAGATTTTCTAACTTTCAGCAAAGTTCCTCCGGCGGCCCGTTCGGAACTCGCTAACGCTCAGACAGCCTCACTGCGCTTTGCGCACCGCCTGCGAAACTTTGCTTCAAGAAGAAAAACTAACATTTCTTCGAATGCAAGGCCTCCGAACTGGTGAAAATGGACGTAATGTCTGCTGGAGCAGGTTGTTTAAAGACAAAAATCCCAAAGAACAAGCTTCTTTGGGATTTTTTCTTTTGATATAGAAAGGGAGAAAAATGAAGATTTGTGTGAAAGAAAAATTAGAAGAGATAACGCCCCATGCATTTGAGAAGAAAGTTCTGGAGAGGGAGATGGCAAAAGGGGAGCCGAGGGTCGGTATGTTTTATCAGAAAAATCAGATCCCGTCGGAGGATCTTGACCTGGCCCTTCTGCGCACGGAGATGAAACGGGAAGGTGAGGATATCACGACAAGTGAAATCTGGGAGATCTCGAAGATTATTAAAGTAAAAGATCATATGATCAATATCCATATATACGGGGGAAAGGACACCGGAAAGAAAAAGAATGCGGTGCTGTTTATCCATGGAGGCGCATTTTTTGGCGGGGATGTGAAGACAAAGGGGAATCAATGCCGGTATCTGGCGGAACAGGCAGAGGCAGTGGTGATCTCGCCGGAATACCGTCTGGCCCCGGAGACACCGTTTCCAGGAGCGGCAGATGATGTGCTGGGAACTTTAGACTGGATGACGGAACATGCGGGGGAACTGAAAATCGATGAGGATAAGATTGCAGTTATGGGAGAGAGTGCAGGCGGCACCCTGGCTGCCAACTGCTGTCTTATGGATCAGAAAGAGAGAATTAAGCTGGCGGTTTATATTTATGGAGCCCTCGACCTGACTCCGGCAGAGAAGACGCCGTATCACTGGGACTATTCTTTATATGACATGTATGAGGGGCAGAAGGATTATATTATGAACCGGCTGTTCCGCTTTAAAGAACTGGCAGGTTATATGGAAGAGCTGTATGTGCAGAATGGATATTCTACAATGGACGGAAATGTATCGCCTCTTTATGCAGAAGACTTATCAAAAATGCCTGAGACTCTGATGATAGAGGCAGAATTTGACTATTTTAAAATATGCAATGACGAATTTGTAAAGCGGCTCACTGAGGCCGGGATAAATACGGAGGTGATCTTATATGAGGGCCTGGACCACGGGTTTTTTGACCGGATCGGTTCACTGCCCCAGGCGGAAGACTGTATCCGGGAGATCGCCGAAAGAGTAAAACGCATGTAAAAAATGAGATCTGTCGTCTGTTCCGCTGATGATTGAAGTTTCAGTAAATGTGTGGTAAGATTCAGAAAGAAATGAAAACAAAATATGCTGGTGTGCCCGGATGAAATCCTGCTGGTCAGGAGAGAATAAGACGGAAGACTGCCGGAAGCGGACATATGCCTGAGGGCTGTGTCTGCTTTTGGCAGTCTTTCTGTTTTATTGGAATCCCCGGTGAAATAAAAAGATATTTGTACAGACAGCACACAAATGAGTATAAAAATGATTCTGAGGAGGCGTTAAAATGTATGTGATGGTGGATCACTATGATTCCTATGTTTATAATCTGGTGAGGGACTTTCAAAGTTTGGGAGCAGAAGTAAAACCGGTAAGGAGCGACTGCATAGATTTTGAATCTCTGAAGCGACTGGACAGGCAGAAGGAACTTCAGGGACTGATTCTGTCTCCGGGTCCTGGCAGTCCGGAGGAATGTGTAAAATCCGTGGAGTTGGTGAGGAGGTTTACAGGCAGGGTTCCAATTCTCGGAGTATGTTTAGGACATCAGATTATCTGTCATGCCTTCGGCGGCCGAATTATCAAAGGATCAAGACCTATGCATGGGAAACTGACCCCGGTAAGGCACAGACAGGAGGAATTGTTCGCAGGGCTTCCTCAGGATTTTCTTGTGACCAGATATCACTCTCTGACTGCGGACAAAGCGGGCCTTCCGGAGACACTCAGAGTGGACGCTGTCTCCCCGGACCGGGAGGTGATGGCGGTCAGCCACAGATCAGAGCCGGTCTGGGGCGTCCAGTTTCACCCGGAAGCGGTACTTACCGAGTACGGGCCGGAGCTGCTTGCAAATTATATGAGACTGTGTGAGAGGTGGAGAGCATGAAGACAAAAATAAAAAAGCTGGATTTTTATAAGGAGCCGGAAGAGGCCTTTTATCCGTACAGGAACGAAAAATATGCCGTATTTCTTGACTCTTCTATGAAGAATGAACAGGGCAGATATTCTGTCATTGCCCTGAAACCTTATCTTATTCTGGAGGAGAAAAATGGAGTGTGCAAAATAAACGAAAACATTTCCCGTGATCCTATTGAGAAAGTTCTGGATCATTATCTGAACTTATATAAAGAAGAAAATATCACCGGACTGCCTGTGGTTTCCGGGGCATTTGGGTATTTGTCTTACGATTTCGGAAGAAAATTTGAGATGATCCCATCCAGACATGCAGACACGTTAAAGATTCCGGATGCCGTATTCGCTTTTTATGACCGTCTCATCATAGCGGACCAGGAAGAGAGACAGCTTTATCTGGCGTCAAGAGAGGAACTTACCGGCGCCGGTAAAGCATTTCTGGAGATGGAGGAGACACTGCAAAACAATACGGTTCCTGATTTTTTACAGAAACAGGAGGGGAGAGCAGAGTTTTTTCCGGATTTCAGGAAGGAAGAGTATGAGAAAGCGGTGGAACAGATGATTGCTCATATTGAAGAAGGAGATATTTATATTGCCAACATGACACAGCAGCTTTCGATTCCGGGAAACGGAAGGTGTTATGAGGTGTTCCGGTATCTGCGCACTTATAATCCGTCTCCGTTTGGAGCCTATATGAACTATGGGGAATTTCAGGTGATCTGTGCCTCTCCGGAACATTTTCTCAGCGTAAAAGACGGCGCCGCCGTGACAAGACCGATTAAGGGAACCAGAAGAAGGGGTGAAAACGCAAAGGAAGATGCACTGCTGAAAAGAGAGCTTTCAGAGTCGGAAAAAGACCGAAGCGAACTGCTGATGATCGTGGATCTGGAACGGAATGACTTAAACCGCGTGTGCACGCCCGGAAGTGTCCGGGTGCCGGAACATTGTGTGCCGGAGGAGTATGCGACCGTATTTCATTTGGTCAGCACCGTGACAGGGAAACTGGAAGATCAGATGTCTGTTGACCAGCTGATAAAAGCCATGTTTCCGGGGGGATCGGTAACCGGGGCTCCGAAGATCCGGGCAATGGAGATCATTGACCGGCTGGAGAGGAGCAGAAGGGGACTCTATACCGGCTCTATCGGGTATTTTTCACTGAACGGGGACTGCGACTTCAACATTGTAATCCGCACAGCAGTTTATAAGGATGGAACATACCATCTGGGCGTGGGCGGCGGTATTACATGGGAATCGGACCCGGAGTTTGAACATGAGGAAACGATGCAGAAAGCAAAAGCGGTGCTGGAAGCTATCGCGGCAGGAGAGAGGAGACAGGAGCAATGAGACTGCAGATGGATGAAGGGTATTATTTTGGAATCGGGGCGTTTGAGACAATGGCTCTGGAAGACGGAGAACCGGTATTTTTTGACCGGCATATGGACAGGCTTGAGGAGGCTGTTAAGTATTTCGGAATATTTTTTGAAAGGAAAACGGCAGAAAAAATGGTGTGGGAATATCTGGACCGGAACAAAGAAAAGCTTTCCGGGCATGATGCCCTGAAGACTGCGGTATCAGAGAAAAATTTTGTGATCTCTGTGCGCCCAAACCCATATGCGGGAAAAGAGCCAGATACAAAAATCCGTACAGCATACAGCGGGATTCGAAGAAACGAGACATCGCCGCTCACATACTATAAGACACTAAACTACGCAGAAAATCTGATGGAAAAGAGGAAGGCGGCACAGCAGGGATTCGGCGAAGCTGTTTTTCTGAACGGAAGAGGAGAGATCACAGAGGGAACCGTATCCAATGTGTTTTTTGTAAAGGGCGGGAAGCTTTATACTCCGCCCGTTTCCTGCGGGATGCTTCCCGGTATCATGAGAGCATATATATGCCGGTCTTTTCAGGCGGAAGAGACGGTCATCCGGCCGGAGGACATAGAAATGTACGATGAAATGTTTCTGACCAATTCCCTTATGGGCGTTATGCCTGTGGAGAGTCTGGGAGAGCATCGGTTTCATTCTTTAAAAACGGCAAAGAGACTGAGAAGCCGGTGCAGCCCGGGACATTTTCAGCCTGCCCTCTAGGTCTCTTTTCTGTCGTAGGTGCCTTTGATCCCCATCTGTTCCCGGTATTTTGCCACAGTTCTTCTGGAGATGGAGATTCCTTTGTCCTTTAAAAGATTGCAGAGTTTTTGATCACTGTACGGCTTTCTCGGGTCTTCTGAGGCTACCAGCTCTTTTAAGATCATCTTGATATCTCCCGTGCTGACAGACGCGCCGGAGGCAGGTGCAGCGCCGGAAAACAGGGATCTCATGGAAACGATGCCGCACGGAAACTGAAGATATTTGCCCTTGATGCCGCGGCTCACCGTGGAGACGTGCATGTCAATATCCCCGGCGACGTCATTCATGGTCATGGGCTTCAGACAGCCATGGTTTAAAAAGAAATCAGGCTGTCGTGCAAGAACGGCTTCTGTGATCTTTAACATGGTCTGTCTGCGCTGTTCAATGCTTGCGATGATAAAACGGCACCGCTCATATTTTTTTTGAAAATAGTCTTTCAGTTCCGGGTCTTTTGCGTCTCTGAGCATTTTTACATAATAGTCATTCAGAGAATAATTTCCTACCCAGTCGTCATTCAGCCGGATATCCCACTGGTCCTCCTGGTATGTGACAATGATATCCGGCGTGATATATTCGGTCCTCGCCGTTGAAAAGCCCTGGAGCGGCTTGGAATTCAGGTTTCGGATGACGGCAATGTTTTTTCGGACTTCTGCCGTGCTGAGCTTTAGTTTCCTGGAAATAGTGCTGATATGTCCCAGGGCAATGTCATCCAGATGATCCAGGATGATCGTCTCCAAAATATCGGTTTTTTTACCTTTCACCTCCAGCTGTTTGAGCAGACACTGGGACAGGTTTTCAGAAAAGATTCCGGCCGGTTCCAGATCGGAGAGCACATCATAGCACTTCCTGATCTCATCTTCCGGAATGGTTAAAAGAACAGAAAGTTCATGAACAGAAATCTTAAAGAAACCGCCGGAGTCCAGGCAGTCGATCATGAACTTCATGGTCTGCCATTCCATCGGTGTGAAATCATTCTGGTTCAGCTGATCCAGCAAAAAGGTTTTGACTTCCTCCGTGTTTTCGGCCGGGATGTCAAAACTCCGGTCTTCAGAAACGGTATAGGAAGAGGGGGACGGTGAATAATCCAGGATTGGATTTTCAATATATTCATTTTGCAGGAACTCAGACAGCTCCCCATTATCCAGTGCCAGTATATTCAAAGACTGGATCTGTGACTGGGACAGCTGCTGCTTTTGGTTCAGTTCCAGGCTTGTGCGGTAAGACGTATCCACGAAATCCTCCTCCTTTTCACGTGCTCATTTTAATATAGACATATTATATCATATATCGTTCTCCAGGGCACGCTCCGCGAAGCGGGAGATTTCTCCGGTATATAGGAGGGTCAGCCGGTGCATGGCTCTTGTGCAGGCAATATAAAGCAGATTTTTATCATGTTCGGCTTTGTAAGTTCTGCTGTCTGCATCGGGGAGGATGACTTCATCAAATTCCAGGCCTTTGGACATCCTGACGGAAGTGACCGTGATGCCGTTCTGAAAACTGGTACTCTCGGGAGTGAGGAGATGGACTTCAAATTCTTTCGTAAGCAGATTAAAAACTGCAGAGGCCCCGGCATTTGTTTTTGTGATGATCCCAAGAGAAGAACTGCGTCCCTCTATAAAATGTCTGACAGCAGTTTTAAGTCTGTCAAGATGGTCCGCTTCATCGGCACAGGCATAGAAGGCAGGCGGTTCACCGCGGCGCTCCACCGGCTCTAAGGAGTCAGTACCAAGAATACATTTGGCAAACGTCATGATTTCATACGTAGAGCGGTAGCTTTTCTTCAGTTCCGTAAACTTTCCAGCTTTATAAACAGTCCTGATATCTTCCAGGCTGTGAAGGTGATATGGATGTACGGACTGCCCGAAATCACCAATAATAGTTTTTGAACATGGAAATAAAAGATTGATGACAGCATACTGTATCGGAGTGTAATCCTGCATTTCATCGATCACCAGGTGTTTTGTGATCCTGCTTACGTTTAATCCTTCAAAGGCAGCGCTCAGGTACAGAAAAGGATATACATCAGGCCATTCCAGAGTGCTTTTTGCTGGCAGCACCAGCATTTCCGGTACTCCCGCTTTTCTGTAAAAATCTTTGTATAGTGCAAGAGTACTTTTCACAGAAAGCATAGAAGTCAGCTTTTTCAATATTTGACTGGCACTTGGCAGATCTTCCTGCATGGTATTTTCGGAATGAAACCGGTCACAGATATCGTCTGCCGTCATTTGCAGACGCTGCTTAACAGGGTGTTTTCTGTATGCGTCAAACCGTTTCGTGATCCATTCTTTTTCCGCCTTAAAATGGCCAAAGGACACATCGTCAGGAACAAAGATCTGATGGGGCATTTCTTCTATATAAATATCCATGAGACGTACAAAATCCAGCGATGACTTAAAACGGACTCTCTGTATATAGGACCCATCGTTAAATTCCAGAGGATCTTTTTCTGATTCAAAATCAACGTAATGTTCCAGCTGGATTCCGGCAAGTTCGGAGAAACTCAATTCATAGATGGGTTCCTCACCGAGTTCAGGGATGACGTTTGAAATATAATCTCCAAACACTTTATTTGGGGAAAGAATGGTCACGTTTTTGGAACTGAGACGGTCTTTCAGACGGTAGAGGAGAAAGGCGATGCGGTGCAGTGCTATGGAAGTTTTTCCTGAACCGGCAGCCCCCTGGATAATCAATGTCTCGGTTTCTTCATCCCGTATGATCCGGTTTTGCTCCTTTTGAATCGTAGAAATGATCGTCTTCATCTTTTCGCTGGAAGTATGGCTCAGTTCTTTCTGAAGGACGTCATCCTGTATATTTGCAGAAGTCTCAAGGGCATATGTAAGGATCCCGTTTTTGATGCCAAACTGCCGTTTCTTTGTAAGGCTTCCCTCAATCCTGCCCGACGGCGCATCAAATCCGGCCGGACCGATCTCGTAATCATAGAACATACCGGAGATTGGCGCCCGCCAGTCAAGGATCAAAAGTTCATATCCATGGCGGAAAGAAAAACGTCCGATATAATATGTTTCCGGCTTTAAGCTTCCTTTTTCACAAAAATCAATCCGGGCAAAATAGGGAGAATCCTTTAATTTGCAGAGCCTTTCATACATTTCGGCTGCAAATGCGCCTGTGTGGTCAGTCTGTTTTAAAAGCAGCTCATTTTGAAACATTTCATGAGGATCGATCTCTCCCCGGGCATCGGACATATATTGTCTGGCATCTGTGTACTGCCGGTCCAGCCGGCTGACAGATTCCTCCGCCTCGCCAAGCGCCTGGTCAAGCCTGGTCTGGATGAAGGTAAGGTGCTCCCATTCATCCGGGAACTGTAATTCTTTATTTTCCATGATTCTGCTCCTCCCTGTTCAAAACAAACCTTTGCGTGGGATAGCCGAATTCAATGAGCAGTTCCGCCTCTGCAAATCCCAGGTCCTGGATTTCTCTGCGGTGCCCTGTGTCTGCCTTATCCCCCTCTCTGAACGTGGTAATGCTGATTTCTTTTCCGTTCAGCAATTCTGTCATGACTTTCTCAAGAAAGGCTTTTGGTATGCCTTTTTTTCTATACAGAGGATGTACACCCATGAAATCAATCGCACCGGTTTGATACGAAAAGAGCATGGCACCCACTGCGCTGTTTCCGTCTTTTAAGATCAATGCCTGCTTTGCTCTGATCTTTTGGCGCAGAACTGTTTCATATTCATCCGCATGCAGGTGTGGAAACCCGTCAATGACAAGGCGTACCAGTTCCATCCAGCAGGGGATGTCATTTTCTGCCGCGAATGTCACATTCCAGTTCGAAGCTTCTTTGCTGTTTAACATAGGATAGTTACCTCCAAAATCAAATTTAAGCTGAAGGGGATAGAATTTTTCATTATCTCTGTATTTTGCCGGAGATGTCTTATACATTGCCGTAAAAATATTTGAAAAGGCCTGCTGGCTTTCATATCCTGACTTCAGAGCGATATCAAGAATCGGCTGTTCTGAAAAGACAAGCAGTTTAGCGGCCTCAGTCAGGCGCCGGCGCTGAATATAATCGTGCAGGGTCAGGCCCACAGCAGCAGTGAACATCCGGTGCAGGTGATATTTTGAATAGTGCATTGCTCCGGAGATGATTTCCAGGTCCAGTTTTTCGGACAGATGAGATTCAATATAGTCGATGACCGATATGATCTGTTCTATTTTTGTGTGATGCATTTTTCATTCTCCTTTCACTGGAATTGATTATAACTGCACAGGGCAGAAGGGTTTTCATCATTCTTGCGGTTTTCCTGAATAATAGAGAAAACAGGCTTATTGATTCATGATGAGTATGCAAATTGATCAAGCCCCTTTACTTTTTCTTTCGGGAAAGTAAAGGGGCTTATTCATGGAACGAAACAAACTATTCGGTTTTCCATCTGGTAATACAGCTGATGTCATTTCTCGGCCGGGGATCAGGGGATTCATCCGCATATCCGACTGCCAGTGCGGCAAAAAGCTGGCCTTCCGCGTGAAGCCATGTTGTCAGCTCTTCAAGGGCAAAGAAAATATCACAGATCCACAGGCTTCCCAACCCAAGTTCACAGGCGGTAAGAGTCATATTCTGGATTGCGGCTCCAATCGACTGGGCATTGCAGATTTCAGAAATACGGTCTTCTTCTGTCAGAGAGCGCGACAGGTCAAGGCCTAAAGCATTGGTGATGAAGATCGTAACCGGAGCCTGTCTCATAATTTCAAGGGTACAGCGCGCACCGTTCAGATGGGCGCTGCTGTCCGGCAGAAGTGGATTCACTTCTTCTCTTAGAATACCCTGTTCCATAACCGAGAGCATCCCGGCTTTTGCAGCGCCTGAGACGACGGTAAACCGCCATGGCTGCCTGGTTTTTGAAGACGGGGCCAGAATACCGGCCTGAATGATCTCCTCTATAATAGTAGGAGAAACATCAGTTTTTTTGAATTTCCGGATACTGCGCCGGTTTAAGATGGCGTCTATCATAATATAACCTCCTGACAGCATAAACTAATCTATCAACATATTCCTGAGAAATTTAAAATACAAAATTGGCAGGCTGTCACAATTTTTTGATTCTGAATTTTTAGAGTGCCTGACAGTTTTGTGTGCCAAATGCGATTTGACGCAGTCAAATCATTTCCTTACGCATTTGTGTACAGCCTCGCGGAGCGTTTTTTGTTTCTCAGGAAAAGCTTGTCATGTTCTTATGTACAAGTTTTTCCTGAGAAACAAAAAAAGTCCCGTTAAAACGGAACTTTTTATAAAATAGGCCTGGCGGGAATCGAACCCACAACGGCCCCTTAGGAGGGGGCTGTTATATCCATTTAACTACAGACCCGTGAAACACATCTATTATTGTAACGATTCATTTATGAAAAGTCAATGAAAAAAGTTGCACGGCGTTGACTTTTTCATTTTTTTTCATTAAAGTAGTTAAATAGGATCTTTCTGTGCTCGGGCCGGAAAGATACAGGGAGGTAGTTTATGAAAGCGATCAATGATTTTGTATGGGGACCTGTCATGCTTGTGCTCTTGATGGGGACAGGTATTTTTCTGACCATACGCCTTAAATTTCTTCCGTGGAGGAATCTGCCCTATGCCTTAAAGATGGTGTTTGTCAGGGATAAAAGCGGGGGAGAAGACGGGGATATCTCCGGATTCCAGTCATTGATGACAGCTCTGGCAGCTACCATAGGAACCGGAAATATCGTCGGCGTCAGCACCGCCATGGTCATGGGCGGTCCAGGGGCATTTCTGTGGATGTGGATCAGTGCCCTCTTCGGGCTTTCCACCAAATATGCGGAGAGTGTTCTGGCGGTGAAGTACCGGGAAGTCAATGAAAACGGAGAGATGTGCGGCGGACCTATGTATGCCATGAAGAATGGTTTTAAAATCAAATGGATCGGTCTCGTGCTGGCATTTTTCTTTTCCTTATTTACTGTATTTGCATCTTTCGGCATCGGGAATATGACCCAGGCCAATTCCATTGCCGAGTCAATGGCAGGCCTTTGGGGGACTCCCCACTGGCTGACCGGAGCTGTGATCGCTCTGCTGGCATTGTCCATCCTGATCGGAGGGATCAAAAGCATCGGCAGGGTGTGCGGATTTTTTGTACCGAAGATGGCGGTGTTTTATTTTGTGATGGGCATTGCTGTCATCTATATGAACAGGGCCAATCTCGGGCAGGGGATCGCAATGATCTTCAAAATGGGCCTTTCTCCGAGGGCTGTGGCAGGGGGAGTCGGAGGTACGATTGTCTCAGGATTATTTTCTTCCATGAGGTGGGGAATCGCCAGAGGAATCTTTTCCAACGAGGCAGGTCTGGGCTCTGCGCCGATCGTTGCGGCAGCGGCTAAGACGGATCATCCCTCCAGGCAGGGATATATCAACATGACGGGGACGTTCTTTGACACGCTGGTCGTATGCAGTGTTACAGGCCTCATCGTGGCTTCCTCGGGGGTGCTCGGAAGCGTGGATTCCCACGGCAAGCTGATCACCGGAGCGGCGCTGACGATGAAAGCATTTGAAAAGGCACTTGGACCGGCAGGAGAGATATGCGTCGGTCTGGGGATCGTCATGTTTGCCTTTTCCACGATCATAGGATGGGAGTATTACGGAGAGAAAGCGCTGGAATACCTGGTGAAAAAGACTTCTTATATTAAATTATACCGTGTTGTATACTCTTTTGTAATCTTTGTGGGGGCCACCGTGCCGCTCCAGCTTGTATGGAATTTTTCGGACACAATGAACGGGCTGATGGCAGTACCAAACCTGATATGCCTGCTTGTTTTACATAAAGTAGTAGTAAAAGAATGTTTTCGTTTTGAACAGATTAAGAAAGGACGATGAACTTATGAATAAGGTATTTGTATTTTTAGCGGATGGATTTGAAGAGATCGAGGGGCTGACCGTTGTAGACATGCTGCGCCGGGCGGGAATTGAAGTGATTATGGTTTCTGTGGGACCTTCTAAGATGATCACAGGCTCCCATCATATCGAAGTGGAGGCAGACTGCATGTTCCACGAAGTGCTGGAGCCGGAAGGAGCCATGTACGTGCTTCCGGGAGGAATGCCGGGCACCATCGCGCTGAGAGAGCATGAAGGACTTGCGAAGCTTTTGAAAAAGGCGTATGATAATGGAAAATATCTGGCAGCGATCTGCGCCGCACCGACAGTGCTTGGAAAGTATGGATTTTTAGACGGAAAGAAAGCGACCTGTTATCCCGGTCAGGAGGATGGGCTTGGAGAAGCAGAATATGTGACGGAATCCGTTGTCGTTGACGGCAGGGTGATTACCAGCCGGGGTATGGGAACTGCCATTCCGTTTGCGGGGAAACTGGCGGAACTTCTGCTTGGAACAGAGGCCAAAGAGAAATTGTTGGAAAGCATCATATACGAGGAAAAATAAGAATGCAAAGTACAGAAAAAATAAGCATTTTGGAGCAGTTCTACATTGCCTGCACCAAACCGAGGCAGTATAAGAAACTGCTGAACGTGAAAAAATGGAAAGTAGCTATATTTACATTACTGATGGGTCTGGTGATCACTCTGCTTGGACCGGTGATGGATCTGGCAGGATTTGCTGTGAGTGTGGGAGGCCCGAGAAACTTTGTCATGAACCGGCTGCCAGCCTTTGAACTGAAAGACGGACAATTAAAGCTGGAACGCGCGGTTGATTTCAACCTGGGTGCACTTCATATCTCGGCAGATTCAAATAAAAAGTCCGTTGGGGCAGATGACTTCGATGATAAATATTCCGATGAAGTTCATTTTTCAAAGAATAATATGGTGGTCAAGACTTCTGTCATGGGACAGACCATAACAAAGAATTTCAGCACCATGAAAAATGTCACATTTACGAATCAGGATATGGCGAATATGCTTCCATTGGTCTACTTCCTGATCTTTGTCTCCCTGCTTTTTGTCTATGCAGGAATCGTCCTTCAGTATTTGTTTTACTGTCTGCTGATCTCCTGGCTGGTGTCTCTGAATATGAAAACCAGAAACCAGCCCATGGCATTCGGGAAGATTTTTCAAATGTCTATCTATGCCAGGGTACCATGTGAACTGATCGGAACCATCGGCCTTACGGCGGGGATTTCTTTCTTCACAGGAATTATATGGATCATGATCGGATATCTGGTGAGCTATCAGCTGATGATGATGGGGCTTGTGGAGAGGAAAGCAAAAGAGTAGAATCTGTATCATAATGTTATTGAAAAAGTGTCCCGGGAGGGGCACTTTTTTTGTCATAATAGAACTAACTTTTTTATTTCTTCACATTACCTGACATACGTAGCAACATGTCTGAAAGTACATAAAAATTTATCATGGAGGGATCACAGGATGAAAAGGAAAAAACAATGGTTTGCTGTCATTCTGGCAGCACTGCTGACTGTGGGACAAGGAATCGTTTCAGCAGCACCGGCAGAGAGAACGGAAGAAGCAGTAACTGCTGAGGCTGATGAGAGTGCTTTGCAGGAGGAGACGGGAGTACAGACAGAGGAACAGCCAGAGTCTGCATCGGCAGCAGCCAGTGAGAAAAATCAGGAAATAACAGAAAAGCAAGGGGTGAAAGAAGCAAAAGTCTCCCAGGAAATCGGGGGGGGGTATTTCCAGAAAAAAGAAATCATCCCGCTTAGATGTTAAGAAGGCCGAAAACGGACAGACCAGGCTGGATATCAGCAAAGGAGATATCATCATCACTTCTAAAGGAGCCACTCTGAACGGCACTGCGGTGGACGATGCCCTGAACGAAAAGGGATACTGGATCACCGGGACCACGACAAAGTATCATCTGGTGGCAGAGCCTGGAGTGACCACGGCAATCACTCTGGACAACGTGGACATTACCGTGGATATCACAAAGCTCGACTGTATCAATGTCTCCCATGCCGATGTGGTCATCACACTGGTACGAAAAAACCGTCTGTACAGTCAGGCCGGAGGTACGGCTGACAAGTATAAGAACGGAAATGCGATCACAAAAGACGGGATGGATGGCTCCCTGACGATTCAGTGCGAGAACGAAGACAAAAAAGGACACCGCTGTGATGAAAGCTGCGGTTCCTTATCCGCAAAAGGAGATCCGAGCAAAAGCCATGCCGGAGCTATCGGGGGTACTTACCGGGTGGCCATCAATCCGGATACAAAGCCCATCGAGACCGGGTTTGTCAACTTTACGATCAAAGGAGGCAACATCGAGGCGTCTGCCGGAGCACACTGTCCAGGGATCGGAGCGGCCTGCCGGGCACAGGAAAGAGGCGGCTATACAAAAGATATCCTGATCTCGGGCGGGAACGTAACCGCTGTGGGGACCCAGTATGGCTCCGGTATCGGTTCCGGGATGGGCACAAAGGTAGACGGCATCAGGATCACGGGAGGAACGGTAAAGGCAACGGGAGGACAGTATGCTCCGGGCATCGGTGCGTCTGGTACTTTAGATGCTTTTACCTCTTTTCAAACTCAAGAGACAGAAAATGTAGTCATCAGCGGAGGAGACACGGTGGTCACGGCCATCGGGGATGCCGGAGGTATGCCGGGGATCGGGTCCGGCGGAGGAAACAGCAAGGTGAAAAACGTCAAGGCATCTCCGGATACCGGCTATCAGGGGTATATCCAGGACGGTACTTCATTGACAGACTATACGTTCATGGACGGCACGCCTTTCTCAGGATCGACGGATATCAAGGTCGGAAGGTTTTATACAAAGGTCTATTTCGGACCGTTCCGGGATGCCAATGACATTGACAAGACCAGCAAAGAACAGATCGGAGCCAACCACCTGATCAGCAAGAGCGGCGGAGAACCGTTTACCGGGGAACAGCTAAAACAGCTGACCAAGGTAACGGGAAAGCAGGAAAACGGTGAATATTTCCCGGCCGATGAGCTGAGCATCGCCGATGAAACACAGCTGGAAGCCATCAACGAGGCAAAGAAGAAAGGGCAGATCGGGGATTTCCCTCTTACTTTCACAACGGCAAATGGAACTAAGGCTACGGTCACCGTATCCTTTCGAATGGACGGGACCGATGCGGCCCAGATCGATCCGGAGAAACCGACGTCAATGATCGGTGCGAACGACTTTGAAGAGGAAACCGGGGGAGAGGCGTTTGAAGAAGAAGAGATCAAGAAGCTTGGGGAGCTGAAGGGGAAGGACCCGGAGGGGAACAATATCTCCTACGGGCACTATCTTTTAAATGCAGAACAATATAAAAAGATCAACGATGCAAAGACAGCGGGGAAGGCCGGGGTCTTTCCGCTGACCTACGAGACCGCAGACGGGGAGAAAGCCGTGATCAGCGTGACCCTGGTCAAATATGACCAGACCACGGAGAACCCAGAAAACGGGGAAACGCTGAAAGGAAAAGATGTGATCAGTAAAACCGGGGGAGCTGCATTCTCAGAAGAGCAGCTGCTGGCCATGACCAAGGCATCAGGGCTTGACCAGGACGGAAAACCCCTTCCGGAGGGGCAGATCAGCCTGGCTGACAGCAGTCAGGTGGAGAAGATCAATCAGGCAAAGAAAGCAGGGGCCAAAGGAGAGTTTCCGCTGACCATAAAGACAGAGGGCGGAACCGAAGTGGCAGTTACTGTGTATCTTACAGACGAGGGAAGTGACGGGACAGCCTATGATCCGGAGAACCCGGCTGCAGCCATCGGGGCTGACGATGCGGAGCATGAGACCGGAGGAGAGGCGTTTACAGAAGAAGAGATCATAGAACTCTGTAAGGCCCGGGGAAAGAACAAAAATGGAGACACTCTGGACCTTAAAGCGGACAAAAACCAGCTGACTGCGCTGAATGAGGCGAAAAAGGCAGGAAAGACGGGAATGTTTGGGATGACCTTCTCGATGGAGGACGGCACAAAGGTGCAGGTGAAAGTAACGCTGACCGGAAAACATCAGGTAGTCTTTGATCCCAACGGAGGAGACTACACACCGGAGGTACAGACGGTGGAAGGCGGGAACCGCCTGGTCCGTCCCAAAGAGCCGAAGAAAGACGGATATGAGTTTGCGGGATGGTTTTACACGGATGAGAACGGGACAGAAAAAGAATGGGACTTCAAAACACCAGTCCATGATGGCATGACACTGAGAGCAAAATGGGAGAAGACACCGGAGAAGCAGATACAGACAGGAGACGGAAAGAAAGAGCAGGGGGGAGACAGTAAAAAAGAAAGTGGAGGAGAAACAAAAAAGAAGAACACTCCGGACTGGGAATACAGTAAGAGGAACGGAAGTGCATCAAAGACAAACGCGGCAAAGACTTCAGACAGAAGGCCGGTGCAGGGAATGCTGCTGCTGACGGCCGCATCCATGGCCGGATTTGTGATCCTAACCATGAAAAAAGCAAAGTGATAAAATAGAACAAAGTGGGCAGGCCGCTTCAACTCCCCAACACCTCAATACGCATCTGTGTACAGCCCGCGGAGCGTTTTTATTTCATAGGGAAGGCCGCAGAACTTTCCTATGAAACGAGAGAAAACCCCTGAGCACATCCTCAGGGGGTTTTCAGCAAAACAATCTTGAAGTATTATATTAGAGTTACATTGAAATGTCTTAAGTTTGTCAGAGATTAGTCGTCATGTTAGTAAAAACTAGTCGAATTCCAGCTTTTTATATAAGCGGGGGAGAGGACCCCGGTTATATCACTAATATTAATGATCGCTTTTCAGTGGGAAATCTGCATAACCGGAAATACCATGCTCTGATATATCCATACCTGCAATTTCTTCTTCCTCGGAAGCCCGAAGTCCGATGGTATGCTTCAGTCCCTGGAAGATGATGAGCCCGCCGACGATACAGTAAGCGGCAACGGCAGCGACACCGATGAACTGTGCTTTGATGAATGCGCCTCTTGTGATATCCATAAGTTTTAATGAATCTCCGGTTGCGAAGAATGCTGTCAGCAGGGTTCCTGCTACGCCGCAGGCCAGATGCACACCGCAGGCTCCGACCGGGTCATCAATTTTTATTTTTTTGTCAAGCAGTTCTATGACTGCGACTACAACGACTCCGCAGATGGCACCGATGGCGATTGCGCCGTAGTTGGATACGACATCACATCCGGCTGTGATACCTACGAGGCCGGCAAGGGAACCGTTCAGAGTCATGGAAACATCGGGTTTACCATAACGCACCCAGGTGATAACCAGCGCCACTAACGTGGATGCGGCGGCGGCCAGGTTCGTGGTCATGGCGATGGAACCGAGAGTATCGGTGGCAGCAGTCGTGGAACCGCAGTTAAATCCGAACCAGCAGAACCATAAAATAAAGACTCCTAATGCGCCGAGCGCAATATTATGAGCCGGGATCGCTCTTGGAGTTCCGTCGGCTTTGTATTTTCCGATACGGGGACCGACTGTCGCAGCACCGACCAGTGCCAGCCATCCGCCGACAGAATGGACTGCAGTGGAACCTGCAAAATCATGAAACCCTAACTCAGCCAGCCATCCGCCGCCCCAAATCCAGTGTCCGGTGATCGGGTAAATGATCAGACTGATCAGCGCACTGTAAATCAGATAGGAAGAAAATTTTGTGCGCTCTGCCATGGCGCCGGAAACGATGGTGGCGGCTGTGGCACAGAATACAGTCTGGAAGATCATAAAGACACCGGGTGTAAGATCTTTAAATTGCTGCAGGTCAATGGATGTCGGATCAAAAAAGCCTGTGGTGCCGACGATGGGATTGCTGCCTCCGAACATCAGAGCAAATCCGATGACAAAGAAACAAAGAGTACCGAGGACAAAGTCCATCAAGTTTTTCATAATGATGTTGCTTGAGTTTTTCGCTCTTGTAAAACCTGTCTCGACCATTGCGAAGCCTGCCTGCATGAAGAAGACAAGGAAAGCTGCGATGCAAGTCCATACAATATTTAATAACTGCTGTACGTCCATATTAATATCCTCCTTTAAGACAAAAAGGGGACAATGCGTGCCTGCCGTTTATGGCCTGGCTGCATTATCCCCTTTGATAATGATGTAAGTATGTTATTGTTTTCATATTTCTGCCGATTAGATTATAAAGCGTCTTTTCCGGTTTCACCGGTACGGATTCTGATCGCTTCTTCCACGGGTGAGATAAAGATCTTGCCGTCTCCGAATTCGCCGGTGCGGACGGTGTTCACGATATCTTTTGTCACCTTTTCAACAACTTCCTCCGGCATTACAGATTCTACTTTGATCTTAGGCAGCAGATTGGAATTCAATTCATTCCCTCTGTATTTCTGTGTAAATCCTTTCTGATTTCCATAGCCCATGATATTGGAGATCATGAGTCCGGATACCTTGTGAGCTTCCAGGATATGCTTTACATCTGTGAGCTTCTCGGGTTTGATGACAACTACAACTTTCTTCATCATAATATAATTCCTCCTCTTTTTTATTTTAAGAAAAAAAGGCATTCCAATCTCTTGATCGGAACGCCTTTGTTCTTGAATGGTTCCCATTATACTCCAGAAGACTCATTTGTCAATAAAAAATCGGTTTGTATAAAAATAAATACAGATGAAAATCATTCTTAATGTGTCTGTAAAACATGGTAGAATAGAAGAATCATCAGGAGCGGAGGAATTTATGAAAATAAAGAATAAATCATTGATGGCAGCCCTCGCGGTGCTTGCCACTTTTTTATGGGGAAGTGCCTTTCCCAGCGTAAAATTGGGCTACGAGATTTTCAAGATACAGGGAGACGATATCGGAAGCAAGCTGCTGTTTGCAGGCATTCGTTTCGCGGCGGCAGGACTCATGGTGCTTGCAGTTTTGGGAGTTCAGACAAGACAGAGGCCACTGCCGAAAAAAGGGGCATTTAAACATCTCTTGACTCTTGGAATTCTTCAGACGACAATCCAGTATTATTTCTTTTATGTGGGACTTGCGCATACCACGGGAGCCAAGGGGTCGATTATCAACTCATTTACAGCATTCTTTCCGGTAGTTTTGGCTCCGTTCTTCTTTAAGAGCGACCGGCTGACGGCGAAGAAAATCATAGGATGTGCCGTCGGACTTTCCGGCATCGTCCTGATCAATCTGAAAGGAGGGAGTCTCGGCGGATTTGCCTGGAATGGAGAAGGATTCATTGTGCTGGCAGCACTGTCACAGAGTCTCGCATCCATTTACAGCAAGAAACTGGCACAGACGATGAATGTGATGCTGATCGCCGGATATCAGCTTCTGCTTGGAGGAAGCCTGCTTTTGATTTTTGGATATGCGGGAAACGGAACTTTGACATTCCAAACAAGCGGACTGATCCTGCTTCTTTACATGGCTGTCCTTTCTGCTGTTGCATTCAGCGTCTGGACCTGGCTTTTATCCCATTATCAGGTCAGTTCCATTTCCATCTATAATCTGCTGATTCCGGTGTTCGGAACACTGCTTTCCGGCCTGCTTTTAAAAGAAAACGTCTTTACTGCGGTTAATATCGCATCCATTCTTCTTGTATGCGGAGGAATTGCTGCAGTGAATAAACAGTAGGCAGCATGTTTTTCGGAAAAAGCCATATGAATGTTGTATTCATACGGCTTTTTCATTGTAACAGTTTCTGGGATGAAGTATATTAGAAGAAAGGAATATTACATATTGGGCAAAACAGGTGAAAGCCTGCGGCGCAAAGCTAAAGGGTCTAAGATTTTATTGATTATGACAGCCAGCTGCAGTTTTTATGCATTGCGTTTTTAGGACAGCAATGCATTTTTTGTTACTTAGGAAAGACCTTGTCACGCTAATGCGTGAAAGTCTTTCCTAAGTAATAACAAACGCTCCGCGGGTTGTACACAGATGCGCAAGGAAATTATTTGACTACGTCAAATCGCATCTGGCACGCAAAGTTGTCAAACCCCTCAAAGAATGAGGGGGGTGGGAGTTGAAGTGGGATTGCCACTTTGTCCAATTATTATGTGGGACATATACAAATATATTGAGGGGGAACAAAGTTGAATTTAACAGGATTTAGAAGGATCACAGCTTGTTTCCTTGCCGCAGTCATGGTATTTTCAATGCTGTTTCAGACAGTGAAAATATCTGCGGCGGGAAGCACCGTCAAATCATCAGGCCTTAAGACGGTCTATCTGACTGGATCAGACGGATATCCGTCTGGAGACGGCAGTACAAAGGAGCAGCCGCTGCATGATATTAATGCGGCGTTTCGGGCTGCAGCGGATGGAGGAACGATTGTCATTATTGATTCCTATGTGGATCAAAAGGGGGTTACAACGCCTGAGGAGAAAAAACTTACAATCCGGGGAGAACATCCGAGCGTATCTCTGACTCTCCGTTATGGGATAACTCTGGGGAGTGATCTGAAGTTTGACAGGATCAAACTTGAGACTACTTCTGTTGATGAGGAGGCCAGGCGTTTTTTATGTCAATGGATATTCGTTGACCCTGACCGATACGGTCCAGTGTTTTGTGAATGAAAATGACAATCAGAAAGCCTATATTTATGCGGGAAGTCCGGACACCACAGAAGTCTCAGGGCGGAGGGCAAGGATTGATGTGGGCGGCGGAAACTTTGCCGGAATATACGGTTATGGGAAAAACGGGGCAAAAGTTTTGGAAGGAACAGAGGTTACGATCAGGGACAATGCCCTGACCGACCGGCTGGACACGGCATCCGTTGTAAATATCTATACAAAACAGAATCTCAGGGAGGCAGCACGGAATATTGACCTGCTGAATATTGCCGCGCCTCTTAACACATATAACCTGTTTCAGGTTAAAAATGTGACTCTTAGCTCTATTCTGGCGATGGGCGCTAACGGCGGAACCACGCTGGAAGGGAACCTGAATATGAAGGGAGACGCCAATCTGGACATCAGCTCTGATCTTTATGTCAAGGGGACGGTAAATGGCTCGGGAACGATCACTCCATGGTTTAGGGGACAGGTAGTTTCGGAGAGAAAAGATTCAGACGGACGTCTGTCGTTTTCAAACGATGTGAATGCATGGGAGATGCGCACAGAGGAGACGTCATCAGGGAAACGATGGTTTGCCGCGCCAAAAAATAAGGAGAGTGTGTATTTTATTAACGGAACGTCGGGGAACGACGGGAATACCGGGGAGTCGGCAGACCAGGCATTTGCATCTGTACAAAAGGCTCTGGAGGCCGCCAAATACGGGAAACAAAACATATCCTTGATTATCTCGGGAGACACGACAGTCGATGAGCCGCTGGAACTTTCCCTGCCGGGACACACGTTTTCAATTTCCGGTATCGGATCTGCTCCCGCTAAGCTTACGGTCAGCAAGCCTCTGACAATCAGAGAATACACGGAATTCAGCTTTTTGACCATGGACTTTACGGGGTGTGCCGGACAGGACGGCATTGTGATCGACACAGATATGGCTGTATTTGAAGATAATCTTACGATGGAGGGGACTCCGCCTGATATCAGATATATAAAATCTGTAGATGCGGGACAGCAGGTAGATATATTCAGCGGCACTTACGGGAATATAAACGGAGAAAATGAGGAGGCATTCCTTATCCTGCATAAAGGATCTATCCAGGGGAAAATCAGCGGCTGGGGCTATATTAATGCGGCACCGGAAGAGTGGAACAATGATGCTGTATTTGTAGGAGGAGGCATTGAGAGCAGCGGCTGGCTGACCATATTAGGAGGAACACAATCTTTCACCGTAGATGGAGATATTAAGTCAGGATCACTGGAGACAGACGGACAGGAGGCAAATCTTCAGATCACCAGCGGAAGCCAGATTACTGTTAAAGATTTTGATCCTCAGGTTTCAATCACAGTTCTTCCAAAACAGGGAATGATATCCGAGGGTATTTATGTGACGGCAGATTCTTTTGTTGGAAATACTGAGATTTCCAGGGTCAGGCTAAAAAATACCAAGGGGTATGTGCTGCCTGTCCAAAAAAGCGGCAAAAAATATATCGGAACATTGAAGGAAGCCCCGCAGCTGGATGCGCCCAGAAAGATTACTTGGGATGAAAAAGGATTCGGTGAACTTACGTGGGAAAAAGTTCCCGGGGCATCCAGGTATCTGGTCACAGTTTTCAAAGGAGACGAAGAGATTCTTACAGACGAAGAGAGCAGTACAGAGAGCCTGGATTGTTCCAAAGATTTGAGCAGATATGGAAAAGGCGGGTACAAGGCGGCTGTCCAGGCGGTTTCTGATACTGGTGAGTATTCAGACAGTGATATATCATGCAGTGACCTGCTGTCCTATCATGTAAAGGCTTCAAGTATAATTTTGAGTCCAAATGCGAAAGAACTGATTGCTGGAGAAACTTTTCAGCTGAAGGCCCGGGCTCTGCCATTCGATGCAGACTGCGGATATCAGTGGACTTCCTCCGATATTTCTGTGGCAGATGTAGACGATAAAGGAAATGTAACGGCAGTATCACCGGGTACGGCAAGTATCACAGCAGGAGTTTCTATTTCTGTTAAATTTCCTTATCGCATGCGTTTTTCCAGACAGCAGGAAGAATTTTTACAACCAATTTACAACTTTTGAAAGATGCTCTGATATGATAAAAAATAGGAAGGGGAGTTCGCAATGTGACTCCCTTTCCTTGGTTTATAATTCATAATTATTATAAACTCAAAAATAGCCTAAGAATATAATGTCATAAAAATAATTCGATAATCACTTGAAAATATGACAAAATAAGCATATAATACAAGTGAACACAGAGTGTGTCCTTTGAAAGGAGAATATAAAATGGTAGCCAATACAAAAAATATTCGTTTAAAAAAACTTAGAAAAGAAAGTAAAATAACTCAAGAGCAATTAGCAAAATATTTGGATGTTGATCAATCTATGATTACAAAACTAGAGAATGGAACACGAAATCTAAACGTTACACTGATTGAAAAAATTTGTAGTTTATTTGGATGTTCAGAGGCGTATTTGATGGGAGAGGATGACGCATATATTCCTTTGAATTTTTCGTTTCGCTCTAATGGAATACAGCCAGAAGATTTAGAAAGTATTGCAGTGGTCAATAAAATTGTAATGAATATTCGCTATATGAATGAAATGATAGGAGATTAATATTTATGAGAACAGCTCAGGAGTTAAATTCGTTAGCATTAAGAACACGAAGAATATGGAATGAAGATGGATATTCTCCAATTGATATTTTTGCTATTGTTAATGGATGGAAAGATAAAAAAATTACGATAGTTAAATATCCTATGTCATCACGAATAAGTGGTATGTGTACAAAAGAAAAAGGAGATATTGTTATCTGTATAAACTCGACAACATCTTATGGAAGACAAAGATTTACTTTAGCACATGAATTGTATCATGTGTTGTATGAGGAAAATATGCAACGAGCAATTTGTGATATGAATATGAATGGTGACAAATCTGAATCAGAACGTGAAGCAGACCAGTTTGCGAGTTATTTATTAATGCCATATGATGCACTGTTAGAATATGAGCATGATAAATCAAAATGGAGTCTTGAAAAAGTAATTGATGCAGAACAATTTTTTCAAATAAGCCATCAAGCAATGCTACATCGATTAGTATGTGATAATATGCTTAGCAATGATATTGCAGATGAGTATAAATCTGTTACAGTATCTACAGTAGCTGCTAAATTGGGATATGATAAAGAATTGTATTTTCCGACTAATAAAAATAAACAATATTTTACAACAGGTGAATATATTCGAAAAGTCGAAAAGATGGCAGAAGAAGATCTTATTTCAAATGGAAAGAGAGAAGAATTGTTGTTAGAAGCATATAGAGCAGATATAGTATATAATTTCGATGAGGAGGAGACTAATCTGAATGATTAATGATTTATTTTTTGATACAGATTGTTTATCTGCTTTTTTATGGGTTAATGATACAAATATTCTGCATGAACTTTATGGTGGGAGAATTGTTTTACCAGAACCAGTTTATCAGGAGCTATCCAATCCAAGTATCCCACATATAAAGTAACGAGCGGATATATTGATTAGTAATAAAGATGCATCAATAAAAACAATTGATGCGGGAACTGAAGAATATAAATTATATACTTCACTTGTACGTGGTGAGAAAGGGAAAAAGAGTATTGGTCGTGGCGAAGCGAGTGGAATAGCATTGGCTAAAACATACAATGGAATTCTTGCAAGTAATAACTACAAAGATATTGCTCCATATATTGAAAAGTACAATTTAAGGCATATTGACACAGGACAGATTCTAGTAGAGGCTTTGAGAAAGGAACTGATAACAGAATCTGCCGGAAACGACATTTGGAAGAAAATGTTAGAGAAAAAACGTAAGTTGCCGGTAAATACTTTTTCTGAGTATTTGACAAATAGAAAGAAAGATGTATAGAGGAAACTCTTTACATAGAAAAACTGCCAAGTATTTAACTTGGCAGTGAGTCAAAGAAAATTCCCTTGACATATTTATTCTCACAAATTAAATATA
This sequence comes from Anaerostipes sp. CAG:276, assembly GCF_000432215.1. NCBI lineage: Bacteria > Bacillati > Bacillota > Clostridia > Lachnospirales > Lachnospiraceae > Anaerostipes > Anaerostipes sp. CAG:276. The sequence continues at coordinate 165,345 of NZ_FR889182.1, read as the reverse complement.
GCAAAAGAAATTTTCTTTGGCAAGAATATCTTGCAAAGGAGGTTGATATATATGGCAGTACATCATGGTGGAAAAGTTGGAAAAGCTGGAAAAATTTTAGCTAGTAATTCATCTAGCAAAAGTGCAAAGAGTAAAGCCGGAAAAACTTTAGCTAATCACAAAGCCAAATGTCACTAATATGGGCTTACACGACCTGAATACGTCGTAAAACTGTTCTTCTTATTTGTAATTTTTCAAAGATATTCCTATACAAAGATATGGAGGTGATAAGATTAATATGGAAGATATACTAAGTAAGATTAGTGGGTTTATAACAGCGGACAATATCGCTCTTTTGTCTGTTATTATAACGGTTCTTATATTTGTAGCAAGTCGTCATGAAGAGCTTAAATATAAGAAACATGATGATAAAAAAGTCCAATATTTAAAATTAATTAATTTAATGGAAGAAACTTTTATGGGGACTAAAAAAGATAAAAAGGGCGAGCTTATTTTATCTGATGAATTAAAGAAACAATTTTTTGATACAGGTTCTTCTCTTTTACTATATGGATCAAAGAAAATATATCGTCAATACTTGTTATTTCGTGAATTTACGAATAATCCTTTAATTAAACAGTGTAAATACTATAAAGATAATATAATTATCTATATCATGTCAGAGATATTAGTTACTATGCGTAAAGAAGTGGGTCTTAGTTATTTTAACAGTATAGGAAATAACGAAGCACTTGCGTTTTTTGTGAATGATATTTCTAGTAATCCGATTGCAAAAGAAAATGCTTTAGATGCAAAATTTCGTATTAAAATGATTAAATTTGAATTGGCAATGATAGATAGAACTAAATTCATGTTTATAAAGACATTTTACATAAGTTGTATCAAACCAATCTTTTCAGGGATATTAATTATTTTTAAATACATTTTAGTAATTCCATTTGGATGTATACTTATGAAATTATTTCCTGCGTTCGTTCAAAAAACACAAGAAGAAAAGCAAAAATCTCAATAGGGTTATAATACAAGTTTTGTTCTCGTTGACGGAAGGATACCAAGCAGTCCGCCCTGCGGCGTGCGAAGCGTAAGCCGCTGGATCGGACTAGCCTGTGTTGGATTGGCGTACGCCAATCCAACTTGTAACCCCAGATATCTAACAGTGGGGTACAAATACAATAGGAAACAGTATCAAAAAGTCTCGAAACACTGATTATACAAGGCTTTGAACTACTTAATGAGGTGTGTGATATTTTGAAGAAATGTCACATGGTTATTGTTTTCCAATCGGACAGCGTATATAATTGTCCTTAAATCAAAAGAGAGGTGGTTTTGGTGAAACTTTGCATTGCATTATCTGGAATAGTTAAATAGACAGTATTCAAATTGACAGGAGGATTTTAAATGACTATTCCAGTAAAACAAATTTATCCCCGTACAGGCGATAAAGAAACAATTTATTTGAAACATGTAATCACGAATCCCTATATAACGGTTGGAGATTTTACAATGTACAATGATTTTGTAAATGACCCGACGTTATTTGAGAAAAACAATGTATTATATCACTATCCGATAAATCATGATAAATTGCAGATTGGGAAATTCTGTTCTATTGCCTGTGGTGCAAAATTCCTTTTTAACAGTGCCAATCATACGCTGTCTTCATTGTCCACTTATCCATTTCCATTATTTTTTGAGGAATGGGGATTAGAGAAGAAAGACGTAACAAACGCATGGGATAATAAAGGCGATATTATCATTGGAAATGATGTTTGGATTGGTTATGAAGCTGTTATTTTAGCTGGTGTCACGATTGGAGACGGAGCGATCATTGGAACTCGTGCAGTTGTCACAAAAGATGTTCCGCCATATACGATTGTTGGCGGTGTTCCGGCAAAACCAATAAAGAAACGATTTTCAGAAGAAACCATTTCTGCACTCTTGGAGATTCAATGGTGGAACTGGTCTGAGAAAAGAATCGCAAAAAATATTGGTGCTATACAAAGTGGAAATATTGAACAGTTAAAACAATCAATGTAAATGTAGTTGGGATGGTGATACGATGTGTATGAATAAAAAAAGAAAAAACGATGTTGCACTCCATGCAAAGTCAGTAAATGCTAACGCCATTTGCATGGAGTAGTAAGGCGTTATATGCTGGCTTTGCTATTTGACGATGAAAAGTTAAAGGAGTGAGCCTGCATGAAATATATCAAAGCAGATTCGGTGCTCCCCATTGCTTTAGTTGAAGAATTGCAAAGTTATATACAAGGCGGATATATTTATGTTCCCTCAAGAAAAGACAGCAAAAAGAAATGGGGCGAATTAAGCGGTTGTAGATATGAGATTGAGCAGAGAAACAGAAAAATAAGAAAAGATTATCAGCAAGGGAAAAGCGTTGATGAATTAGCTGATATCTATTATCTTTCTGTTCATTCAATCAGAAAAATCATATATGAGAAATAATTTCCGAGAGGTCGTAGTTTTGCGGCCTCTCTTTTGTGTTTCCGTGTATCTAAAAGGAAGCCACGGTGAAAATTTTTATAGGTAAAAAACACTTCTGTAAATGACAGTATATTGAGGATGTCATTTTCTGGTGATACGATGTAATCGGTGATGAAAGATGAAAACAACAAAATTTTATATCGGGAAAATTCCTGTCATTATTTGGGGAACGAAATCTGACAAAGCATATATTTATGTTCACGGAAAAATGTCCGATAAGGAGTCTGCTGAAACTTTTGCTCGGATAGCAGAAAATAAAGGCTATCAGACAATCAGTTTTGACTTGCCGGAACATGGAGAAAGAAAAAGCGAAAATTACAGGTGTGATATTTGGAATGGCATTTCTGACATTCATCAAATAAGTTCCTATACGTTTGCTAATTGGAAGTCGGTATCTTTGTTTGCTTGTAGTTTGGGCGCATATTTCAGTTTGCAGGCATATAAAGATATTACTTTTGAAAAGTGCTTTTTCCTGTCTCCAATCGTAAATATGGAATATCTCATCAAAAATATGTTCCAGTGGTTTCATGTCACGGAAGAAATGCTTTATACCAAAAGAGAAATTCCAACACCGATTGATACTTTGTCTTGGGATTACTTCCAGTATGTAAAGAAAAATCCCGTAACAAGATGGAATAGTCCAACCTATATACTTTATGGAGGTAAGGACAATTTGCAATCTTTACAGGTCATAGAAAATTTTGCAAAGTCCAATTCTGTATCATTGACTATATCAGAGCAGAGTGAACATTCTTTTATGAGAAATGGAGATGACAAAATTATAAAAAATTGGATATGTGATAATCTGTAAAATCAATACAACTCAACTCTATTGCTGTTGGCATAGACCAGACGAAACACGCTTTGCGAATTTCGCTGGTTATCGCGGCAGTCGCCAAGTGAATATGCAAGCATATTCGTTTGGCTCGTTGCTCGCGTAAATAAAAAAACCGTTGCCGACAGCATCTTTTTTGAATACGATAAATTTGGACGACGGTTGAAAAGCTGTCGTTTTTCTTTTCCTAATTCTATGAATAATACAGGTTTTATTTTGGCGGCTCTTGGAGGTAGTCGCTTTGATAAAGCATTGTAAAACACAATTCTTAATAAATCCGTTATTGTCAAAAAAATATATATCTATTCAATAACATTTTACACCCTTGAATGTGGTTTTTTACATTACATAGCAGGAACTATCGGAAAAGCGCAGGATCAGCATTTATTAGTTGTTCCTGTGCTTTTTTGCTGTCTCAAAATATCTTTAAACAATTTTACGGACAGGGTAACAAATCTCATCTCTATGGTGAGTGTTAGAGCGAAAAGAGGTAAGAATCTTCACGCTTTAACAACTTTCACAGGAAGGAGGTGAGATTATGTCCCCTTCTTCATTTGAAAAAGCAATAAGACTACAGTTTGACTGTCTTATCCGTAAAATCATAGACAGGACAGTTAAGAACTATTACAGAGAACTCGGAAGACGTGCAAAGCATGAAGTTCCGTTTTGTGATGTGACAGAAGCAGATTTAAACCATGTAGCTATCATAGATGAGTATTCTATGGGATATACAGTGTTTCCTGTATACGGAACGGAAGTCCGTGTTTTTGATGAGCATTTGTGTGAAGCAATCAAAGCATTGAGCGAAAGGCAGAGAACCATTGTTCTAATGTCCTATTTCCTTGAAATGTCAGATATAGAAATCGGTGAGATTATTGGTATTTCAAGATGTTCTGTTTATCGGAGCAGAATGAGAGCCTTAAATATTATCAGAGAAAAATATACGGAGGATTAGCAAAATGGAACGTATACAAAAATGTCCGCGATTTTCAACTATCTGTTCAGCGGTAGACGGTGATGAGATAGCTATGGAAAAGATTTTAAATCATTATAATGCATACATATCAAAGGCATGTTTACGTCCTTGTTATGATGAATATGGAAATATGCGGATTGTGGTTGATATGGATTTAAAAGGCAGGGTGCGAACTACCATAATGAAAGCCATTTTAAATTTTGAGTTAGAAATAAAGTGAAGATTTATGAGTGCAATTCTATCTCTTTTCTAAAAATCAAAGAAAGGGGCGGCGGTGCTGTATATATGAAAAATGTGGATATTCCTGTATGGGAAAAATACACATTAACGATTGAAGAAGCGTCAGCGTATTTTCGTATCGGAGAAAAGAAACTCCGTAGACTGGTTGATGAACATAGAAATGCCAGTTGGTTGATTACAAACGGGAATCGGATTCAGATTAAACGAAAGCAATTCGAGAAAATCATAGACGAGTTGGAGGAAATCTGATGTGGCGATTATGCTCCGATTATGGTAGAATAATTCCAAAATCCAGATGTGCATAGCACATCTGCCGCAGCAAACTGTTGCTATAAGATTTTGTCATTACCATATCAGGTAAAAACAAATGTCTGCTCCGCAGCCGCTTGTTTTTCTGCAGATATGGTATATACTTATTTTATCATATCGGGGCTCTTTCAAGATACGAAAGGAGCGATTTGATGAGTGCGAAAAGACGTGATAATAGAAATCGTATTTTACGCAATGGAGAGAGCCAACGAAAAGATGGGCGTTATATGTATAAGTACATTGATAATGCAGGAAATGCAAAATATGTGTATAGCTGGAAGCTGGTCAAGACCGACACTGTTCCGCAAGGTGCAAAAAACGATGTTTCACTTCGAGATAAGGAAAAGCAGATACATAAGGATTTGGAAGATGATATTGTTTCTCTTGGCGGTGGAATGACAGTTCTGGAACTTGTGAAAAAGTACATTTCACAGAAAACGGGGGTAAGACACAATACAGAAGCCAATTACAACTTTGTAATCAATATTATCAAGAAAGAAGCATTTGGAAACAAACGAATTGATAAAGTAAAATTATCAGACGCAAAAGGTTGGCTGATAAAGCTACAAGCAGACGGAAGAGGTTACAGTACCATACATACTGTAAGAGGTGTGGTAAGACCTGCGTTTCAGATGGCGGTTGATGATGATTTGATTCGCAAGAATCCATTTGAATTTCAGCTTGCGACAGTGGTTGTCAATGACAGTGTAACCAGAGAAGCTATTACAAGAAAACAACAAAGGGCATTCTTGGAGTTTATCAAAGCGGATAAGCACTTTAACCGTTACTATGAAGGAATTTATATCCTTTTTCATACAGGACTTCGTATATCGGAGTTTGTAGGCTTGACAGTATCTGATATTGATTTGGAAAATGGAAAAATCAATATTGATCATCAGTTACAACGAAAGAGGAATATGGAATACATCATAGAAGCTACGAAAACTGACAGTGGCACGAGAATGGTTCCTATGACGGAGGAAGTTCAAGAATGTTTTCGCTTTATCATTACTAATAGAAAGAAACCTAAGAAAGAACCTGTTATTTATGATAAGAACAGAGTTGCTTATAAGGGATTCCTGTATCTTGATAAAAACGAAATGCCAATGGTTGCCCTCCATTGGGAAAAGTATTTCCAGCATATATGTGAAAAGTACAACAAGATTTACAAGGAAGAACTACCAAAGATTACACCTCATGTATGCAGGCATACCTTTTGTTCCAACATGGCGAAATCGGGAATGAATCCAAAAACATTGCAGAAAATAATGGGACATTCCGATATTGGTGTAACACTGAATACTTATACACATTTAGATTTTGAGGATATTCAAAAAGAGATGAAACAGGTATGTGATAGTGAGTTGTAAAGTTGTATATAACACATAATTTTACAACTAATTTTACAACTTTTGGGCGGAACCTTATACCAAATTATGCGAAGATATGCCAATAGCAAAGAAAATGAAATGTTGTAAAAACGCTGAAAAATCAAGGAAAAACCTACAATTAAAGGAGTTTAAATATATGATAAAAGTATTATTCATCTGCCACGGCAAAAGCCGACGACGGAAGCGAAGCCGCTTCATCCTGTCAGGTTACAGTAAAGCCAAAACCGGTGGAAAAGATTGTGCTGAGTCAGACAGAAAAGACACTGTATACAGGAGAAAGTTTTACTACGAGAGCAGAAGTAAAACCGCAGAATGCGACGAATAAGACGGTAAAATGGAGCAGCTCAGATCCAAAGGTTGCCTCAGTAAACAGCGCGGGAAAGGTTACGGCATTATCTCAGGGCCGGGCAGTGGTGACTGCCAAAGCCAATGACGGAAGCGGCATAAAGGCCAGCTGTAACATTACAGTATCCGTCAGATCTTATTCTATTGAATATGTCTTAAACGGCGGCCGAAACCACAGAGATAATCCTTCTGAGTTTTCGAATACGCCGGTGCGTCTGAAAGCTCCGGCAAGGGATGGATATTTATTTGCAGGCTGGTATGCGGACGCAGGGTTTCGATCGAAAGTAGAATCTGTTACACAGAAAAGGGAGTGCAGACTGTATGCCAAATGGCAGAAGATCGCTCTTTCGGCACCGAAGCTGACCTCTATGAAGAATCCGTTGGGACCGACGATGACAGTGGATTATTCTAAGGTTCCCGGTGCCGCGGGCTATGAGATTTCTGTGTCACCGAATACAGGTTTCAGCAAAAGTTCCACGAAGCGATGGGAAACTGCAGCCGGGGGAAAGACACTGACAGGGCTTAAGAAAAATACAGTGTATTATGTCAGAATCAGAGCTTACCGTTGGGATTCTGCGGGCAGGAAAGTGTATGGAACATACAGCAGCAAAACAAAAGGATATACTGTCAAATACCGGCTCAATAAAGGCAAAAACAACAATGCGAATATGATCAGTTACTACAATATAAAGGTGGCGTTGAAAAATCCCTCTCGGAAAGGGTATCGGTTTAAAGGCTGGTACACATCTAAGAAATATAAGAAAAGAATCAAGACCATACCGAAAGGAAAGCGTGTAAATTATACACTTTATGCAAAATGGAAAAAGAAATAATAAAGAGCGGGAGAGGATCAGCTGTCAGGCAGATCCTCTGCGACTACATGATCCAGTGTAAATTGTGAGAGACTTTGTCTGTAAGCCTGTTCTGCACGGGTAAAAACAGAGATGATCTGCTGTTCTTTTTCATGAGCAATCATTTTTTCCTTCGGGAATACTTTATCTACCAGATTTGTAGTGGACAGAAATGGAGCGGTACTCTCAATGGCCTCGAACACATCCAGGAGACTGATGTTTTTCGGGGCCCTTTTTAAAACAAATCCTCCCTTTTTCCCCGCTTCGGAATCGACCAGGCCCGCCACGACCAGCTGGCGCATGATTTTCTTTAAGTATGAGTCTGACAACCCCAGACGTTCGCTGAGAGTATAGCTTTTCACAGGGGCATGGCCTCTGGTATGGGCGATGACCAGCAGAATACAGACGGCCTGCTCCAGGCTTCCTTTGATTTTCATTTTTATAAATCCTCCTTGTTAAACACAATTTTACTTGATATGGAGACGTTTTATCAAGATGTGTTGACAAATAAAAACCGGATGAATATAATACTCTGTATCCGTAGATAAGGAATATCCATGGATATATTATATCTACAAAGTATTCTTTTGTAAACAAAAGGTGTGGGAAGGACATAAAAATGAAGCTGAGAAAGAAGGAAGAAAGATGCTGAAAAAAGAATGGCAGAACATACGGAACAGTAAATGGATGATGCTGGTTTTGACGGCGATCATTCTGATCCCAACCCTGTACACGACGATTTTTCTCGGGTCTATGTGGGACCCGTACGGTGAGACGGAACATCTGCCGGTGGCAGTGGTCAACAATGATAAAGCGGTTTCTTATAACGGCACAAAAATGGAAGTGGGAAAAGAACTGATCAGCAATCTGAAGAAATCGGATGCGATGGATTTTCGTTTTGTCAATGAGGCGGAAGCGGACTCAAAGCTGAGAAGCGGAACATACTATATGGTCATAACGATTCCCGAGAACTTTTCAGAAAATGCTGCTACAGTATTAAATGAACATCCGAAGAAGATGGAACTTGAATACCGGACGAACCCGGGAACAAACTACATTGCGTCTAAGATGGATGAGACGGCCGTCAATACGATCCGCTCCCAGGTGGCAGAACAGGTCACGAAGACTTATACAAAAACCATGTTCCGGCAGATAAAGTCCGCAGGAGCAGGATTTGGGCAGGCCGCCGAAGGCGCAGAGCAGATCGGCAGCGGAGCAAAGAAACTTTCGGCAGGCAGTCAAACCATTACAGACAATTTAAACTCACTGGCCTCCAGCTCTCTGACATTTAAAGACGGAGCAGATTCTCTCCAGATAGGGCTTAAACGCTACACAGACGGCGTGGCTGAGGCGGACCGGGGAGCAAAGAAGCTGGATCAGGGAGCGGGGCAGCTGTCAAAAGGCGCAAAAGCTCTCAAGTCCGGCGCTGATGAGTTAAAAAGCGGAACCGGAACACTGAACAAAGGAGTGGCAGACTATACGAAAGGAGTCGGGGCTGTCTATGCAGGCAGCAGTGAGCTTGAGAAAAACAGCAGTTCATTAAACGGAGGAGTACAGGCGCTATCCGGAGGAATTCAGGCACTGGAGTCAGGAAGCGGAAGTGTCCTCACCGGATTAGAGGCCATGTCCTCTGAACTTGGAAAGTCGCTGACACCCGAAAAACAGCAGCAGACAAAGCAGCTGGCCGCGGGGATGAAACAGGCAGCCGATCAGCTGGACCCTCAGGGGACATCAAAGACCGTAAGCGTACAGACAGAAAAAACGGCGGAGACATTGTCACAGAAGGCTTCGGACCTCTCAGAACACGCAGATGAGCTAAAACAGCAGATTGCAGATTTAAAGGCTTCTTCAGAGTTTCAGAAACTCAGCAGGGAGGAACAGCAGAGTCTACTCTCCGGGCTGGAGAAAAGTGCGGATGCTGTTTCCTCTGATGCGGAGACGATTCAGAATAGGGCACAGAAGGTCAAAAATTCTGCGGCCAGTACACAGTCAGCTGGGACAGATCAGATGAAGAATACTGCATACCTTCTCAGAAACGGTGCGGATGCCATTGGCAGCTTGTCCTCCGGTCTTAGTCAGGTCAAAACAAACCTTGATAAAACGGGTACAAAACCTTCGGATATGGGACTGATTCAGGGCATGCAGACAGTTCACCTGGGAACCGAAAAGCTGAAAACCAGTGTGGATGGAAAAAACGGACTCAAAGAAGGAGTGAATGCATATACAGCCGGAGTAACCCAGGTAAACGGGGGCTTACAGCAGCTGGACAGCAAATCAGGACAGCTGAAGACTGGAGCGTCAGAGCTGAACGCAGGTGTTGGAAAGATGACAGAAAAGCTGCCTGAGCTGTTTCATGGAATGGCAGATCTGAAAAACGGGACACTGAGTCTCTGCAAAGGAACCGGTCAGCTTAACAAAAACAGCCGGATTCTTTTAGACGGAAGCGGCAGACTTTCCGACGGGGCAGAACAGATCGGCAGCGGGGCAGAAAAACTGGCAGACGGCTCTGAAACAGTGGGGACCGGGCTTTCTGTACTTCAGGACGGAAGCCGAACATTAAAGTCAAAACTTTCTGACGGAGCTGCACAGGCAGGAAAAGTAAAAGATTCAAAAAAGACCGTCGGCATGTTTGCGTCACCGGTAAAAACAGAACATTCTCAGATGTCAGATGTGCAGAACAACGGTCATGCCATGGCTCCTTATATGATGTCTGTGGCTTTATATGTGGCATGCATCGCATTCTGCCTCATGTTTCCGCTGAAGGAACACAACGGCAGGGTGCGAAGCGGATTCAGGTGGTGGCTGTCCAAAGCTTCTGTCATGGCGGTGATCGCAGCTGTGCAGGCAGTTGTTATGGTTCTTATGCTGATGCTCATCAATGGGCTGAAACCAAAAGAACTGACGGCAACATTTTTGATGGCAGTTTTAGTCTCTATGACGTTTATGGCCATGATCACATTTTTCAATCTTTGGTTGGATAAAGTGGGCAGCTTTATCGTGCTGGTGTTCATGGTGCTGCAGCTGGGCGGAGCGGCAGGAACCTATCCGATTGAACTGTCACCGAAATTCTACCAGATGATACATCCGTTTATGCCGTTTACTTACAGTGTGAACGCATTCCGAAATACGCTCATGATCGGCGGCGGCATCACGGCGGATGTGCTTGTATTTATAGGAATTCTGATTGCTTTTTCTCTTTTATCCCTCGGATACTATGAGAAAAGAGCAAAAAAAGCGGAGATCAAACACGCAGTTACTGCAGAAGGATGAAATGAGTGATAAAAAATGAAGAGAATTTTGCTTATGGTATTCAGAAACATTTTTCTGGTGCCGTTTATGTGGATCAAGCTGTGCTATTATGCTTCTCATGTGGATAAATATCCGGAGGAGAAGCGGTTTGCTATGCTGAAATTTATCACATCCCGTGCAAACAAAGGAGGAAATGTTACGATTGAAGTCCATGGGGAAGAAAATATACCAGAGAAAGACGGATTTATTTTCTACCCCAACCATCAGGGACTTTATGATGTACTGGCGGTGGCAGAGGCGTGTCCAAGACCGTTTTCTGTGGTCGCAAAAAAAGAAGTGGCTGAAATCCAGTTTTTAAAACAGGTTTTTGCATGTATGAAGGCCTATATGATTGACCGCGATGATATCCGCCAGTCCATGCAGGTGATTTTAAGTGTTGCAGAGGAAGTAAAGCGGGGTAGGAATTATCTCATATTTGCGGAAGGAACCCGCTCGAAAAACGGAAATGAGGTGCAGACATTGAAAGGAGGAAGCTTCAAGGCTGCCGTAAAGGCGAAATGTCCGATCGTCCCGGTGGCCCTCGTTGATGCCTTTCTTCCTTTTGATTCCAATACGATAAAGCCTGTCACAGTCCAGGTGCACTTTTTAAAGCCCCTGTATTATGATGATTACAAACATATGAAGACTACGGAAATTGCAGAACAGGTGAAGGAAAGAATCCAAAAGGCGATCGGATTACAATAAAAAATATTATTTTTAGACAGTAAAAAGGCCAGATAGGGAAATCTGGCCTTTTTGAGGGGAGTATAAATAAATTAATAAGGGGTTATATAGTAGAAATATACATAATGAATACCTTCTACTATTTGCATTATAAGGTATCTTCAAAAAAAAAGCAATAAATTTTTTAAGTCAGATGAAAATTATGGATGAAACAAAAATTTTTTAAAATTGCGTTTTGTAAATCTTGCAAGAATATTTTTTTCTCTTTTGCAGACAATATTTGTGTAACCAACAGAAAGGAGAATTTATTATGTCAAAAAATTATTCTAACGAAAGCAACAACAGTAACAACAGCAACAATAACAAAAACAATAACTGCAGCAACAGCTCAAACGAGAGCAACAGCCAGAACAGGTCTCAGAACAAATCTCAGAACAAAAACCAGAACAAATCTCAGAACAGCAGCCAGAACTCTTCTAACCGTTAGTTATTAGAAGAAGAAAGCGGGAGAGACGTCCAAAGAAATTTTCTTTGGACGTCTTTTCATGTCCCTGCATATTCTAAATTATAAAAGGGGAAGTGTTTGAAAATGGAATTTACAAATATAACTTTGCAGGAAGGTATTGACCGTTCAAAACAGGATGATCATGTGATGTTCGATGTGAGAGAACCGTATAGATATAAACAGGGACATCTCGAAGGGGCTCTCAGTATGCCCTATGGTGTCATAAAAGACCAGGATGCTTTCAGAGATAAAAAGATCATTGTCTACTGCGACTTCGGCGGACAGAGCATGCTCGCTGCAAGGCATCTGGCTGAGCAGGGATATGAGGTCTACAATATTGTGGGCGGGATTTATTATTACCGCGGAGAGTTGACATCTCTGGGCCTAAAATTGTAGAATGAATATTATAATGCAAAGGAGAAACATGAAGAATATAGAATTGATCGCCCCATGCCACTTTGGTCTGGAGGCAGTATTAAAGAGAGAAATACAGGATTTAGGATACGAGATTGCAAAGGTTGAAGACGGAAGGGTGACCTTCTTTTCTGACCTTGGCGGAATTGCAAGGGCAAACATGTTTTTGAGGACTGCAGAACGGATTCTGCTCAAGGTTGGTGCCTTTCGCGCATCGACCTTCGAGCAGCTGTTTGACAGGACGGCAGAACTTGCCTGGGAAGAATTTATCCCTGAGGACGGAAAGTTCTGGGTGAAAAAGGCTTCCACTGCAAAGAGCAGACTTTACAGTGCTCCGGATATTCAGTCGATCGTCAAAAAAGCCATGGTGGAACGTCTGAAAAAGCGTTACCGTGTGTCATGGTTTTCAGAAACAGGGAACCAGTATCCAGTGCGTGTTTTCATATTAAAAGATGAGGTAACCATAAGCCTCGACACCAGCGGGACTCCGCTTCATAAGCGGGGCTACCGCACACTGACAAGTGAAGCTCCCATCAGAGAGACCCTTGCAGCGGCGCTGATCATGCTGACACCCTGGAAGAAGGACCGCATCCTGGTAGACCCGTTCTGCGGAAGCGGAACCTTTTTAATCGAGGCTGCCATGATGGGAGCAGGCATCGCCCCGGGGATGAACCGTTCCTTTGAGGCAGAGGCATGGACCAATTTTCTCACGAAAAAGATATGGTATGATGCGGCCGATGAAGCCGGAGATCTGATGGACCTGGATGTTTCCATGGACCTTCAGGGCTACGACAAGGACCCAAAAGTACTGAAGCTTGCCAGGGAAAATGCGGCCGCCGCTGAGGTGGATCATCTGATCCATTTCCAGCAAAGAGAGATAAAAGATTTCAGCCATCCGAAACCTTATGGATTTATCATAACCAATCCGCCGTATGGCGAGCGCCTTGAAGAAAAAGAGGCTCTGCCGGAACTTTACGGACAGATCGGAGACATTTTTCAGAAGATGGATACATGGTCTAAATATATGATCACTTCCTATGAAGATGCACAGAAGTACATTGGCAAAGCAACAAAGGTCAGAAAGGTATACAACGGAATGATCCGTGCCGAGTTCTGCCAGTATCTCGGACCAAAACCGCCCAGGAGATAAAACGATGAAGAAACGAATGATATTTGCAACTGGAAATCAGGGAAAGATGAAAGAGATCAGGGAAATCCTTGCGGACACAGAGTATGAGGTCGTGTCTATGAAAGAGGCAGGGGTGGACGCTGAGATAATAGAAGACGGTACGACATTTGAGGAAAATGCAGTCATTAAGGCTAAGGCTATCATGGAACTTACCGGAGAACTTACTCTGGCGGATGACTCCGGTCTGGAGATCGACGCTCTGAATAAAGAGCCAGGCGTATACTCGGCCAGATATATGGGAGAGGACACCCCGTATCCCGTTAAGAATCAGAAGATTTTGGACCGGATGGAAGGCGTGCCGGAAAAAGAAAGGACCGCCAGATTCGTCTGTGTGATCGCAGCCGCATTTCCGGATGGACAAATACGGACAAGTCGTGGTACTATGGAAGGTATCATTGGATATGAGATAAAGGGAGAGAATGGATTTGGCTATGATCCGATCTTTTTTCTGCCGGAGTTAGGCAGATACAGTGCGGAACTTTGCAGTGAAGAGAAAAACAGGTTAAGTCATCGCGGAGAAGCATTGAGGAAAATCAAAGACATTCTTTAGGGAGGTTATCTTGTGAGAATTTTAGTAATCAGTGACTCTCATGGTCGTAATGACGATGTAAAAGGGGTATTGGAGCAGGTCGGCGAGATCGACATGCTGATCCACTGCGGCGACGTAGAGCGCGGTGACCAGTATATCCGCGATATTGCAGGATGCCCTGTCGTCATGGTGGCGGGAAATAATGACTATTATCTTGACCTCCCCAGTGAGGAGACCATAGAGGTAGAGGGCTACCGAATCTGGGTAACCCACGGACATCCGTATTATGTGAATTCCGGGGTGGACTATCTGCGGGAATATGGAGAAATGCACGACGTAGATGTCGTGATGTATGGGCACACACATGTGCCGTTCATAGAGATCGGGGACGATATGACAATCTTAAACCCCGGGAGTATTTCCTATCCGAGACAGGCCGGCAGAAAGCCGACGTTTCTTCTAATGGAGATCGACGATATGGGAGAGGCTCATTATGCCCATGGATATTATAAAGAGCATTTCAGAGAACTGAACATTTAACATGAAAAAACTGTTTGTGGCATGAATACTGTAAGTAACAGCGAGGCTGTCCGAGTGTCAATGGCACAGGCAGTTTTTTCGTCGTATAAAGAAAATAAAATAGATTTGAGGTCAAAAGATGAAAAAGAAGGATTTTGTAGAAGGCTTGATTGAGAAGACAGAGTTTCCGAATAAAGGGACATTTGCATTTGAGGACAGGGAGATCACGGTCAAAGGAGTCATCCAGGGCCAAAGAATCGCAGGACAGGTGACCAAACTTCGAAAAGGCAAGGCTGTTGCGAGACTGGTAGAAGTACTGGAACCGTCTGAGATGGAGGATGGGATTCCAACGTGTCCTCATTTCGGGGCCTGCGGGGGCTGTTTTTATCAGACAGTTTCCTATGAAAATCAGCTGAGAATCAAGGAAGGACAGGTACGGGAGCTGTTAAAGGATTATATCTCCGATGAAAAATGGGAGGGAATCAAAGGAAGTCCTAAATGGTGGGAGTACCGAAACAAGATGGAGTTTTCTTTTGGAGACGAAGTCAAAGGAGGCCCGCTGGCCTTGGGCATGCATAAAAAGAATACATTCCACGATATTGTCAACATTACGGACTGCAAAATTGTGGATAATGATTTTAATCTGCTCGTCTCCTGTGCATTAAATTATTTTTCACAATCAGGCTGTGATTTTTATCATAAAATGAGCCACGAGGGATACTTAAGACATTTGGTCATCCGCCGTTCCGATGTAAATGGAGACCTGCTGATCAACATCGTCACAACTTCCCAGGCTGATGTGGATATGAAGCCTCTGGCGGAGGAGATGCTCTCTCTGCCCCTTTCCGGAAGTATCCGGGGAATTCTGCATACGGTGAACGACAGTCTGGCCGATGTGGTTCAGGCGGACCAGATGGAGACGATTTACGGGGAAGATTTTTTCTATGAGGAAATCCTTGGGCTGAAATTTAAAATTTCACCGTTTTCTTTCTTCCAGACCAATTCTCTGGGGGCGGAAGTGCTGTATGAGACTGCAAGGGAGTATGTGGGAGAGACGAAGGATAAGGTTATCTTTGACTTGTACAGCGGAACCGGGACCATTGCCCAAATGCTGGCGCCGGTGGCAAAGAAGGTGGTCGGCGTGGAAATTGTGGAAGAAGCCGTGGAGGCTGCCCGGGAAAATGCCGGTTTTAATGGGCTTGAGAATTGTGAATTTATTGCAGGGGATGTGCTGAAGGTGATCGATGAGCTGGAAGACAAGCCTGATTTTATTGTGCTGGACCCGCCCCGGGATGGGATACACCCGAAAGCGATCCAGAAAATCATTGACTTTGGGGTGGAGAAGATGGTTTATATCAGCTGTAAGCCGACCAGCTTGGCGAGAGATTTGGAAATCTTTCGGGAGGCGGGGTATGAAGTTGAAAGAGGGGAATGCGTGGATATGTTTCCTTCGACGGTGCACGTGGAGACGGTGGTGTTGCTGGAGCGAAAACTCTGATTCTAGGCGGGTTTGCGAATTATCTGGATAAAAATCAGCAAATGACTATGAGGGATAATTCATGATATCTCGATCAAATATTGCAAAATATTAGAGTAATAAAGGTATAAATAAGAATTCTTTTGAGGTTGAAGAATGGAGTAGAATCATAATTGTTTTATACAATTTGTTTAATATTTTGAATTGGGGAGGAATGGAACAACAATTTTATAAACAAATAAAAAGAATTCTTTCTGTAGCCAGAAACAAAGTATATCAAACTGCAAACTTTTCAATGGTGGAAGCATACTGAATATTGGAAAAAGTATTGTGGAGCATCAGGATAGCTGCGAAAAAGCAGAGTATGGCAGTAGATTAATTGCGGAATTATCCAAACAAATGACAGAAGATTTTGGAAAGGGATTTACTGCTGCAAATCTTAAAAATATGCGTCAGTTTTATCTTACTTTTCCAAAAGGCTACGCACTGTGTAGCGAATTGAGTTGGACATATAACAGTCACTACAATGAATTTAAATCAGAGAATAAAGACTAAAAATATATCATTTGGACATATTAATAATTTCATTTGTGATGTTAAGTTACATCCAATGACACCAGACTGGTTTGTCCAAATAGTAGATACCTACTGCTCAATAAATGGAATCAAATTTGTAGGGAAATCTAGTTTGTATTCATAGATATAAATTTTTTTGTCAAATTGCTCAATTAAATAGATGTACTATCTTTCTAATTGAATGTGCTGTTAGCTTTTAAATACAAAGAGAATACTACTGGAGGAAAAAGATTTACTATCTATAATTGATATTGTACTTGGTACAGTAAAAAGGATTTATTCCTGATAAAAGTTTAG
>NZ_FR889182.1:131374-148320 GCF_000432215.1 Anaerostipes sp. CAG:276 | reverse complement strand
AAATAGATGAAGTACTAAAATACTTAAAATGATTTAAAAATATAATAAATTACTTAATAGGAGAATATTTTGGAAAATATATTAAAAGTAATTGGTATCTCAGCAATTGTTTCTACAATAGTTACATTTGTTTTTGATACAATAAGGTATAAAATAAATTTACGCTTTGAAAATTTATTTATGGAAAAGATGAAAAGATATAATAGCTTGTTAGTGTTCATGTCGGTAATTATAGATGTAAAAAATTACGAGCATATCGAAACAAGTTACAAACCAAAAGTTAATGAAGAACAGGAAATTAAAGATTATTACATGAGAGAAATAAAATTACATAATAAATTCTGTGTTTTGTTTGCAAGTGAGAAAGTAGTTTTGTCAATTGATAATTTTATTGATAATCCAACTCAAGAAAACTATAATACTACAGCCAGAGCTATGAGATATGATTTATGGCACCGTAAGTTCAAAAGATAATTGATTTTTAATGAAAGAAGCAAATTTTAAAAATAGGATTTAAATTCAAAATGTAAAATAAGCAATCCGTATATAAGTTAGAGGAGATAAGATATAGCTTACTATGGATTTTTATAGGGTCTTTGGCCGCAAATATTATACACTAAAGGACGAGTTGCTTTATTAAAAAATAAAGGGATATATCAAAGAGTAATATGATATCAATAGGTGTCTCATTACTCGGGTAAAGCAGATGAGTGTTTTGAAGTGAGTAAAACAATAATAAGTTGCTGTTGAAAGTTTAGATGTGAAGTAGTGTCTTCAAGTGAAGAAGGAGTAAAGCGAAGACGTATTAGAATACTACGGATTATTATAAAATATAAGCAATTGGACTGCCCTGAGTCAAAGCAGATGATATTTTTGTTAGATGAAAAAAATGAAAAGATTCATTTCCGTGTCAAAACTAACTTTAATGAAAAATATAGGGGAAGAAATTGAAAACAAGCTAAAGTCTGTCGGCATTTCTTCAGCAGAAGAATTAATACAGCTAGGGAGCAAAGAAGCTTTCTTTTGCTTAAAAATAAAATTTCCAAATGTCTGTCTGGTACATTTATATACACTTCAGGGAGCGATCGATAACTTTGAATACAACCAGCTTTTGGATAAAGAGAAGTATGCTTTAAAGAGCTTTAACGATAATCTTAAATAGTCCTCACTTCAAGTGTGAGTCTTCTGGAGCTTAGAAGACAAATAAAGCTGTGCTGTTTCACAGAGAAAGGTTCTATCATGTCAAAAAAAGTGATTACAACAAAAGAAGATCTGATAACAATATTAAAAATACTCAATGACTCAAATATAAAATACTGGCTTGACGGCGGCTGGGGTGTCGATGTTTTAGCAGGTAAACAGAGCAGAAATCACAGGGATATTGACATAAACTTTGATGCACAGTATACGCAGGAAATCCTAAGTCTTCTCAAAGACCATGGTTATGAGATAGAAACTGACTGGGCGCCTGTCAGAATGGAATTATATAGTGAAAAATACGGGTACATCGACATTCATCCTTTTATTTTAGGTGAAGATGGAACCGCAAAACAGGCAGATTTGGAAGGCGGATGCTATGAGTTCAGTGCAGATTATTTTGGAACTGCTGTTTTTGAGGGAATCAGAATACCTTGTATTTCGGCAAAAGGACAAAAAGTATTTCATACAGGATATGAATTAAGAGATATAGACAGGCATGATCTAAAAATTATCGACAGTTTGTTAAAATAATTTCCAGTCTTAAGGAGCATTGTATAGAGGAACAGTACAAGATTCCCACCGTTATATGACGCTTTTTAATCTATTCTACCTTAAGAGGATATAAATACGAAATTTTATACTATACTGAAAATATATAAATTAAAATCTGTGCTCCAAAAGGGTATGAATATGATTATGGATCTTCAACGGATCTGGTCATAAAGGTTCATGAGAATGGGCGTCTGTGTCTAAGAAGGAAGGGATATTTATCCGGATCAGTTTATGCCGGATAGGAACCGATAGTGAAATTAGATGTTGAGTGAAAAGAGGATACATCTGCGTCAGCAGAGGCATCTTCTTTTGTTAAGTTAATTAAAGGAGTATGAAAGTCTATCTCTATTCATCCCACTGACAAGCTTTCAAATCGACATCTCCATTATCTTTAAACACAGCACCTTCTTCTAATAAAAGCAGTCCCTGATCATGCCAGCCCGGAACCAGTCTTCCGGCGTGATTGACCACGCGGTGGCAGGGATAACTGCCGTAGTATTCTGCCATACTGAGGACCCTGCCCACAAGTCTTGCATTTTTTTCTTTTCCGATCAAACGGGCAATCTGCCCATAAGTCGCAACCTTTCCCCGGGGAATTTCCTCCACAACAGAGAGGATTTCATAAATTAATCGCTCATCTAAAATCTTTTTCATATGTATATCCTCACAAATTATAGAATGGATTATGCTAATGAAATCATGCTGCAAGATAGAAGAAATGTCAAGAACAAGGCAGTATGAATTCAATAACTTTATGGGGTTAAGAAAAATTCAATGGAATCCATACAGTTCTATGTTATACTGAAAACAGACGCCCGCACGCTGCCGCACTTTATTTCATTTGAGCGGATGAGCGTTGTGTGTCAGGGCAGAAAGAACGGAGGTTGAAATTATGGGAATTTGGATGATGAAGCACTAACAGCAGGGCGTTGGTGTTTCCAAAGCCTTGCTGATCGGTAAGAGGCGTAAACAAAGATACGGTCAGGAGGCAAAGGATGTCATATTTTAATTATCAGTCAAAGAAGATTTATTACAAAGAAACAGGAAGTGGAAAACCTATCGTGTTTTTGCACGGGAATACAGCATCTTCCAGGATGTTTGAACTTATACTGCCTTTATATGAAGATAAGTTTCATGTGATTCTCATTGATTTTCTGGGACATGGGAAATCAGACAGGCTGGAAGAATTTCCGGCGGAACTCTGGACGGAAGAAGCAAGACAGACGACAGCGCTGCTTGAGCATCTGGATATTGGAAAGGTAAACCTTGTGGGAACCAGCGGCGGTGCGTGGGCAGCAGTTAATGCGGCCTTGGAACGACCGTATCTGGTGGACAAGGTAGTGGCGGACAGTTTTGACGGACGCACGCTGGCAGATGACTTTTCGGAGAATCTGCTTAAGGAGCGTGCAGAAGCCAAGAAGGACGAAATGGGGAGAGCATTTTACGAGTGGTGCCAGGGGGATGACTGGAAACGCATCGTGGATATGGACACAAATGCGATGGTACAGTGTGCCAAAGAGAAGCTGCCCTTATTTACGAAACCTCTGAGTGCACTGGAGAATCCCCTTTTGCTCATGGGCAGTGAGGGAGATGACATGTGCAGAGCAGATTTTCAGGATGAATATCGTGTCATTGCCAGAGAGACAAATGCAGACATATGTATATTCCCGGAAGGGGTACATCCTGCAATCCTCTCCTGTGCGGAGAAGGCTGCAGAGGCCATTTCGAGATTCCTGGAAGAATAAGAATCATAAGGAGGCCGGAAGATGAGAATGCCGGGAAAGATTGAATCAGACATGTTCGCACCCTGCGGGATGAACTGTATGGTTTGTTACAAGCATTGCTATCATAAAAAACCTTGTGCCGGATGTCTGAACAGCGACCGGGGAAAGCCGGAACACTGTCGGAAATGCAGGATTAAAGACTGTACCGCCGGTAAAAATATTACTTATTGTTATGAGTGTTCTGATTTTCCATGTAAGCAGATAAAATCATTGGAAAAGAGCTATAACTCCCGGTATCGTGCAAGTCTGATCGAAAACAGCAGAGCTGCGAAGGAGTATGGTGCAGAAATTCTATTAGAAGAACATCGGGAGAAGTACAAATGTCCGGACTGCGGCGGTATTATTTCTTTACATGATGCGGAGTGCAGTGAGTGTCAGCATAAGATGCGTACATTATGTAATTAACAGGGAAGGAGAAAGCGCTTGTGGAAGGGAAGATGAGCTGCTGCGGCACTATATGTTCTGAATGTGAATTTTATCCGGACAGCTGCCGGGGGTGTCATGAGATCAAAGGCAGGGTATATTGGCTGGAGTACACACAGGAAAGTATCTGCGATATCTATGACTGCTGCATGAACACGAAAAAATATGATCACTGCGGCTGCTGCAAAGATTTGCCGTGCAGCCGCTATGAGCGTGATGATCCAACAAAAACTCCGGAAGAAAATGCAGCCGGCCTTCGTGTACAGATCAACAATTTAAAGGAATATGGGAAGCGGCAAAAACAAGAAAACAGTTCCGGATCACAGGATTTACAGACAGTACCCGGAATAGGGAAGAGAATCGCTCAGCATTTAAATGCGATTGGAATTTACTGCGTGGATGACCTGAAAGGCAGAGATCCGGAGGAATTATACAGTATGGACTGTATTCAAAAGGGATTTACAGAGGACCGGTGTGAGCTTTATGTGTTCCGGTGCGCGGTTTATTATGCGGAACATGAGGAACACGATCCGGAAAAACTCAAATGGTGGTACTGGAAGGATAAAGAATAGCCGGAAGTGCCAAGAGGCTGATGACTTCTGCAGTGACGCGGAAGTCATCAGTTTTCTGTTTTACATATAGAATTAGACCATAAATTAATTATATGGGATCTGACAGGAGAAGTTTTGTGCAGATACACGGATGAGAAAACTAGTTTATAAATTTAAGAAAGGTAAAAAGAAATGACAAATGAGTTTCAGGATTTTGGTCTCTCAATAGAAATTTTGGAGGCCTTAAACGGCCTTGGATATAAAAAACCCACAAACATACAGCAGGAAGTGATTCCGCCCATGCTTGCAGGAAAAAATATAGTGGCCAAAGCCCCCACAGGAAGCGGAAAGACGGCGGCGTTTGCCATACCGATCTGCCAGAATGTCCGGTGGGAGGAAAACGCACCGCAGGCCCTGGTGCTGGAGCCTGCGAGAGAGCTGGCAGTTCAGGTCAGCCAGGAAATGTTTCATATAGGGCGGAAGAAGCGCCTGAAGGTTCCGGCGGTATTCGGGGGATTCCCCATTGACAAACAAATCCGGACTTTGAAGCAGAAATCCCATATCGTGGCGGGAACCCCGGGGCGTGTCATGGATCATATCCGAAGGGAAACCTTAAAACTTTCAAACGTACAGTGGCTGGTTATAGACGAAGCTGATCTGATGCTGGATATGGGATTTATTGATGAAGTGAAACAGATCCTTTCACTGGTTCCCGCAGACTGCAGAATCTCTCTGTTTTCTGCCACACTAAAGCCGGAAATCCGGGAACTGGCCGACGGGTTTATCCCGGAGGCAGTGCTTGTGATGCAGGAGGCAGGGGAAGAACAGGCATCAGCCATCACGGAAAAGCTATACTTCGCCAGCCAGGAGAGAAAATATGATACATTTCTTGACATTCTCATGGACGAGAATCCACAGAGCTGCATGATTTTCTGCGGTACCAGGGAGATGACAAATGTATTGTTTCAAAAGCTGCGGAGAAAACGGATCTTCTGCGGGATGCTTCACGGAGATATGGAGCAGAGGGAACGCCTGAAAACTGTGGATGCCTTCAGAAGGGGCGGTTTTCGCTTTTTGATCGCGACAGATGTGGCGGCAAGAGGAATCGACTTTGAAGAGATCAGCCATGTGGTGAACTATGATTTTCCGACGGGGAAAGAAACCTATGTGCACCGGATCGGAAGAACGGGAAGAAACGGGAATTCAGGTACTGCAGTCAGTTTGGTGACCGAAAATGACCAAAGGATGTTAAAGCAGGTGGAAACGTATCTGGGACGGGAACTGCCCGTCACAGAACCGCCGGTCATCGGTGACGAAAAGGAAAGAGCCTTCTGGAAGTTCCAGCGGATAAAGGCAGAGAGAAAGCCTGAGAAGGGTGAGGCATTAAATGAGGGGATCACCCGCCTGTCGATTGGAGGAGGCCGGAAATCAAAAATGCGGGCCGGTGACATTGTGGGGACGATCTGCAGTATTGAAGGGCTGGAAGCCTCCGATATAGGGATTGTGGATATCAGGGACAGCATAAGTTATGTGGAAATCCTGAATCGGAAAGGAAATCAGGTGTTAGACTATCTCCAGACGAAACCGATGAAGGGTAAGGTGCGGAAAGTCAGAAAAGCAGGGAAATAAAAACATAGCGGATCAATACACCGAACAGGCGATGCGGTCATATAATAGCAAGAGGTGAAAATTATATGAATAAATGTCGTTTAAGTAATAATACAAGAGATTATGCGAAAAGATATGAGTGCATATTGGATAAAATGATCGATCAGATGACTTGTGTAAAGATGACAAACAGCATTTCGGCCGGCTTTATCACACAGATGATCACCCATCACCGTGCCGCCATTGAGATGTCAAAAAATTTGCTTTGCTATACAACCAATATTCCGTTACAGGATATTGCGCTGAATATTATCTCCTCCCAGGAAAAAAGTATTCAGAATATGACAAGAGCACTCCCGGAATGTAAGGCGTGCATCAATAATCCAAGAGAGATTCGCTGCTATACAAATGAGAATCACCGGATCATCAGCGAGATGTTCCGTGAGATGAAATCGGCATGCACAGACAACAGCATCGACTGCAATTTTATGCGGGAAATGATTCCCCATCACAGAGGAGCCGTGCGGATGTCGGAGAATGCCCTGCGGTTCTGTCTCTGTCCGGAACTTGTGCCTCTGCTGAATGAGATCATTGTATCCCAGAAAAAGGGCATCAAAGAAATGGAGTGCCTGCTGAAAAAGCTGGACTGCTAGAGATTCAAAATGTGAGTGTGGTTCGAAAAATAAAATAATCAAAAAACTACGGCCAGTCTTATTAATATGGCCGTAGTTTTTATTTGAAATAATCTTTAGCCAGCTGTATAAAATCCTCGGCATATGAAGTCAGATAAGCTCCTTTCCGGTAAGCCAGAACGGTGGATGTAAATGCTTCCTCATCCTCAAGGGAAAAGCATATAGGGTCCTTCTCAAAGGACATGTTGCGGATATAAGTCTCCGGGGCAAAACAGATCCCCTGGTTTTTCATCATGAGAAGAAGGGCGGCCTGTGTATTCCGGGTATAAAAAGGAACCCGGGGAGTGATATGATGTTTCTTCAAAAGACGCTCAGTGATAGCTCCTGTATTCTGCTCGGGAAAATGCAGAATAAAGTTTTCATCTCTGATCGCTTCCCAGTTGACCGGAGGATATGCATTTTCTCTCCCGTTCTTAACCTTGGCAGTGCCGGCAAGGGGATGTTCAGG
Source organism: Anaerostipes sp. CAG:276 (assembly GCF_000432215.1). Lineage (NCBI taxonomy): Bacteria > Bacillati > Bacillota > Clostridia > Lachnospirales > Lachnospiraceae > Anaerostipes > Anaerostipes sp. CAG:276. Next base: position 141,062 of record NZ_FR889182.1, on the reverse strand, counting down.
AGAGACGGCCAGCAGGATCGGTTCTTTTCCGAGAAACTCATAGGAAAGCTTTGGATTCTCATTTGTTTCATTAAAGAGCGCAAAATCAACAGAGGTATCTTTTAACAGACATTCCTGTATGGCATAGGTTTCTTCCAAAATATGCACGCGGATATTTGGATGCATTTCGTGGAAGACGGGAAGAATAACAGGAACCATGCAGGAACTTCTCATCAGAGGGATTGCCACATGCAGCTCTCCGTCGTTTGAAGAAGACAGCTCAAGGCGCTCCTTTTCCCAATCCTGTTTGAGGGCAAGCATTCCGGCTGCATACTTAAGGTAGCGGGAGCCAGCATAGGTAGGAATGTAGCAGTTATCTATACGGGCAAACAACTTCATGCCCAGCTCCCGCTCCAGCTTTTTTAAATGTTTGCTCAGAGTAGGCTGAGAAATAAAAAGTTCCCGTGCCGCTTTCGTCAGGTTCTGATGTTTAGCTATACAGAGTACATAATTTAATTCGTGGATATTCATAACAAACTCCATATCCGGCAAAGTCAAGCCATTTTAAATTGATCATCTCTCAGTATTCTGATATGGAATACTTTTTATAACCAAGATGAATTAGACGAATAATTATGATTAGCATACAATGAAAGACATGACAAAGCAAGGGTTTACATAGGAGAAAAAGGAGTGAAAAACTATGAAACAATGGTTAGAGAAGCATTTTAAATTATCTGAATACCATACAGATGTAAAGACAGAACTGATAGCAGGTCTGACGACATTCGTAACGATGGCCTACGTGCTGGCTACGGTCCCTAACATGCTGGCGTCAGCGGGACTTGATAAACACGTGATGTTTACGGTATTGATTCTTTTGGTGATCCTGACGACCTGCGCCATGGCTTTTTATACGAACAGGCCTTTCGCGCTTGCGCCGGGACTCGGAAGTGTGGGGATCGTCACTGCGATGATCGCAAATGACGGGATTTCTCCCGCTGTGACGGCCGGAGTCATCTTCTTCAGCGGAGTCCTCTTCATTGCGATTTCATTTCTGGGGCTTCGGGAGGCAGTCGTCAAAGTCATTCCCGTCAGCTTAAAACATGCGGTAAGTGCCGGGATCGGCCTGTTTATCGCACTGCTGGGGGCAAAAAGCTGCGGCCTTATCATTGCAAACCAGGCGAAAAATTCTTTGGGATTCGGGGATCTGAAGTCACCGGAAGTGATTGTAGCTGTGATCGGATTTATCATCCTTCTGATTTTGAAGACAAGAAATGTTCCGGGAAATATGATCCTGGCGATTGTGCTCACGACTCTGGTGGGGATTCCGTTCGGAGTGACAGCACTGCCGGACAGCCTGTTTACAATGCCGGCCAATATCGGAAGCCAGTTCATGAGAGTCGATTTTATCGGAGCGCTTAATTTTGCATATATTCCGTTTCTGATCGCGCTGTTTGTGCCGGACTTTTTTTCTACCTTCGGAACGGTTCTCGGAGTCGGGGCTAAGGCCGGATATCTGGATGAAAACGGAGACCTTCCGGGCATTGACAAATGTTTTAAGGTGGATGCCGTGGCGACCAGTTTTGGGGCTTTATTCGGAATGCCGAGTATGACCACATATCTGGAGTCTTCAGCGGGTGTGGAGGCAGGAGGCAAAACCGGGCTTACGGTAATCTTTACTTCTGTCTTTTTCGGACTGTCCCTGATTCTGGCACCTGTTGCACTGATGATCCCGTCTGCGGCAACGGCGCCGGTCCTCATGTATATCGGCATCAATATGCTGGGAGCCATGAAAAATATTCGGTTTGACGACATAACAGAGGCCTTTCCGGCATTTGTGTGTATTGCTTTTACGATCTTTGGAAACAACATTGCCAATGGGATCTGTGCGGCCCTGCCGACGTATGTGGTGATGAAGCTGACAGCTGGAAAAGGCAGGGAAATTCGTCCGGTCATGTGGATTCTTGTGGCCGTGTGCCTGCTGTATTTCTATTCCATTCTTTAGAAAAGGGGTGCTTTGATGGAGAAAGTGGATTTGCTCGTTGAAGATACAGAAGTCTATAATTCGTATCTGAAACAGTTTATAAATGCGGATGTATATATCAAGGGAACGAAAATTTATTATGTGGACACGGAACACAGGCATGAACTTGAGGCCGTTCGTGTGCTGGACGGACGCGGCTTGAAAATGCTTCCGGGGTTTATTGACATTCATATGCACATCGAGAGTTCCATGATGACTCCGGCCTCCTTTGGAAAACGGGCGGCAGAATGCGGTGTCACTACCCTGGTGTCGGAGCCCCATGAGATCGCCAATGTGATGGGGGTTGAAGGGGTTCATGAGATGATCAACGGAGCCAAGGATTCTCCTGTTGATATTTATTATGGGATTCCAAGCAGTGTACCGTCTACCAACGAGGAGCTGGAGACCACGGGCGGGGTGATCGGTCTTGCACAGATGAAGCAGCTCATGCAGGAAGACGGGGTTGTCTGTGTGGGAGAAGTCATGAACTACCGGCAGATCGTTAAGGGAGACGAGCTTGAGATCACGAAGTTTCTCGATTACCTGGAGGAGGAAGTTCCTCAGGCCGTCATAGAAGGACACTGTCCTTCCCTGGTTGGACTGGATCTGGCAAAATTTTTATACCGGGGGATCGACGGCGATCACACGGAGCACACGCTTCAGGAAATAAAAGAGCGTTTTCAGAATGGAATGTTCGTGGAACTGCAGGAGAAAATGCTCCGGCCGGAGATTCTTGATTATATAAGAGAACACCGCCTGTATGAGCACTGCTGTTTTGTGACAGACGATACGATGGCAGATAAGCTGAAAGAACAGGGGCAGCTGAATTATGTGGTCAGGAGAGCCGTGGAGATGGGATTTCCATTGAATGAAGCGATTTACTGTGCCTCTTATACCCCGGCAGGGAGGATGAATTTAAGAGACCGGGAGTCGCTGGCGCCGGGAAGAAAGGCGGATTTCCAGCTGGTAAAGGCGGAGGACTGCGCCTCTTTTGAGCCGGACTATGTATTTAAGGACGGCAGGGAGATCTATCATCTCGGTGAGCCGGGTAAGAAGACAGAGCCGTACCGGTTCCCGGACCATTTTTACCGGAGTGTTCATCTTGACAGTATATCTGCCGGACAGATAGAACCCCGGCTGGAAATGGATGACGGGAAAGCGGAAGTCCGTGTGATTGAAGTAAATGACGGGCGTACACAGACCGGGGAGCGCAGAGTACAGATGCAGGTGAAAGGCGGAAAGCTTCAATGGCAGGACAGCGGATGTATGCTGGCAGCGGTGCTGGAACGCCACGGGAAAAACGGAAATATCGGATTTGGATTTGTGACCGGTGACTGTATAAAGCGGGGAGCCGCTGCCACGACATATTTCCATGACCACCACAATCTGATGGTGATCGGAGCCAATCCGGACGATATGCTCGTGGCCGTTCGCAGGATTCTGAAGCAAAACGGCGGGATCTGCACGGTGCAGAATGGGCAGGTAAAAGCAGAGCTTCCGCTGCCGGTCTGCGGGATCTTATCCGAACTTTCGGCGGACGAAATTGGTGTGAAACTGAGCCGGGTCAGAAAAAGCCTTGAGGAGCTGGGGTACCGTCACTATAATCCGATCATGTCCCTCTGTACGCTGGGTCTTCCGGTGAGTCCGGCCCTGAAACTTACGGACCGGGGACTCGTAGATGTGGTGAAAGGAAAGATTGTACCTTTACTGACAGAGACAATGTGTAATTAGAAGAAAGACCAAGAACCGATTCCTCTGGAAAGTTTCCGGAGGAATCGGTTCTTTTTCGCAGTATGGTTCAAGATTACTCATTTGAGAGCGCAGTCCCGTAATTGCTTTTAAACAGTGTATTTGCTACAATTATCACAAAGAGTCGGCACAGAATGAGGGAAGCGCGTGCTTTTACGGATTTAAAAAGCAGGAGGTAGTTCGGGTGAAAATAACAGTTGCTATGGATTCATTTAAGGGAAGTCTGTCTTCTATGATGGCGGGACAGGCTGTATCAGACGGTATTCTGCGTGTATATCCTGAAGCAGAAGTGCAGGTAAGGCCGCTGGCAGACGGAGGTGAAGGAACGGTGGAAGCACTGGTCTGCGGTATGGGCGGCAAAGAAGAGAGAATTACCGTTACCGGACCGGTCGGGGAGCCCGTGGAGTGCAGTTATGGTATGATTGAAAAAAACGGCACAGCTGTTATTGAAATGTCCGGGGCAGCCGGAATCACGCTGGTTCCTGAAAAAGACAGAAATCCGATGTACACAACAACCTATGGCGTTGGAGAAGTCATTCGGGATGCCGTGCAGAAAGGCTGCCGAAAATTCATCATTGGAATTGGCGGAAGCGCAACCAATGACGGCGGGATTGGGATGCTTCAGGCTTTGGGATACGGATTCCTGGATGCCGAGGGAGAGCAGGTTCCTTTTGGAGCCAGAGGACTCGCTGAGCTTGAGAGAATCACGGACACCAGCGTGCTTCCGGAATTAAGTGAATGTAAGTTTGAGATTGCATGTGACGTGACCAATCCTCTGTGCGGGGATCGTGGGTGCAGTGCGGTCTACGGACCCCAGAAAGGGGCTGATCCTCTGATGATAAAAGATATGGACCGATGGCTTGAAGGCTATGCTGAGCTTGCGGGGGAGAAGTTTTGCGGCGCTGATCCGAAACAGCCGGGAACCGGCGCCGCCGGAGGGCTTGGATTCGCTTTTCTGACATTTACAAATGCGGTCTTGAAATCCGGAATCCAAATTGTGCTGGAAGAAACCAGGCTGGAAGAATATATCCGGGAGTCCGGTTTGGTCATCACAGGGGAAGGACGGCTGGACGGCCAGACCGCAATGGGAAAGGCACCGGTGGGTGTGGCAGAGCTGGCAAAAAAATATAACAAGCCTGTCATTGCATTTGCGGGATGCATTGCAGAAGATGCGCTGAAGTGCAACAGCCGCGGGATCGACGCTTTCTTTCCGATTTTGAGAGAGACAGTGACGATCGGAAAAGCCATGGAACCCGAATATGCACAGAAGAATATGGCGGCTGCGGCGGAGCAGGTCATGCGGCTATGGAGGTGCCGGGAGGATTATGAAAGAAAATAAATATGACAACGAGGAATTTTTTCTGAAATACAGTCAGATGGACCGTTCAAAAAGAGGGCTTAAAGGTGCCGGGGAATGGTCTGAGCTTCAGAAGGTCCTGCCTGATTTTGCTTCAAAAAGAGTTCTGGATCTGGGATGCGGTTACGGATGGCACTGCATTTATGCGGCGGAACATGGGGCTGAATCTGTGACAGGCATTGATATTTCAGAAAAAATGTTGGAGACAGCAGGTGAAAAAAACAGCCATGAAAAGATCCGGTACCGAAGATGTGCCATGGAAGATCTGGACTTTCCAAAGGAATCGTTTGATGTGGTCATCAGCTCACTTGCATTCCATTACGTGAAGGATTTTGAAGCGCTGGCAGAAAAGATCAGCCAATGGATTGTGCCGGGCGGGAAGTTTGTGTTTTCGGCAGAACATCCCGTATTTACTTCATATGGAAGTCAGGACTGGTATTATGACGAAGATGGAGAGATTCTGCATTTCCCTGTGGACCGGTATTTTTTTGAGGGAAAAAGGGATGCGGTCTTTCTCGGAGAACAGGTAGTAAAATACCACAGAACGCTGACGACATATCTGAATACACTGCTGCGGCATGGCTTTGTGCTGAGACATATCACAGAACCCAAGCCGCCGGAGGAAATGCTGGATCTGCCGGGTATGCGGGATGAAATGCGCCGTCCTATGATGTTGATCGTGGCGGCAGAAAAGGAGTGACAAAAGGAGGCTTGGAATGCTGGAAGACGATGTGATAAAGGCGGCGGCCGAGGAAGAGCCGCTGATACAAAAAAACTATGAAGGAGAGACCCTGTGTCTGGAAATGCCTGTGAAGGTGGAATTTAATCATGTCTGCTTCAAAAAATGCAGGTTTGTATCATGTGATTTCAGTGGTTCTATGTTTTACAATGTAAAATTTGTGAATTGTGATTTCTCCAACTGCAGATTTCAGTCCTGCTATTTAAAAGAAACGGAGATATCGGGATGCAAAGGTGACGGAGGGGACTTCAGCCAGAGCACATTCCGCAAAACAATAGTGGAAGAAGGATGTTATCACTATGCCAACTTTGAAAGCACACTCTGGGACGGATGCAGACTCAAAGGAGTTGACTTCAGCGAAGCATTTTTTGCGGAAGTCAAATTTAAAAAAGTCCGGTTTGAAAAAGTAAACCTTTCCCGGGTCGATTTTTTTAAGACACAGCTGGAAGGAATCGACTTATCGGACAGCAACATCGAGGGAATCATGATATCCGATACTTTTCGGGAACTGCGCGGGCTGAAGATCGGCCCGATGCAGGCTATGGATCTGGTGCGGTTCTTAGGAGTGAAAATCATCTGAGTTTTGTTATAAGCAAATGGGCACAGAGAATAAACCGTGTTATACTAATGACAGATGGGATAGATCTAAAACAGGAAAGGAAAAAGATATGCTTGACCATTTCAGGGATACGCAGAAAATGCAGGAGATTCTGCGGGAGGCACAGACAGGACTGTGGGTGATCGAATTAGATGACGGGCAAAAACCGAGGATGTACGCCGACAGCGCTATGCTGGAGCTGCTGGGGCTTGAATCGGAACCTTCGCCGGAGCAATGCTATCAGGCATGGTATGAACGCATCGAGGATGAGTATTGTCCGATTGTTGAGTCTGCGGTGGAAAAGATAATGAAAGATGAGCGGGCAGAAGTGCAGTATCCATGGGAACATCCAAAGTGGGGGCGTATCTATGTGCGCTGCGGAGGAGTCCGGGACTGGAGCTACAAAGAAGGAGTATGCTTAAGAGGGTATCACCAGAATATTACCAATACCGTCATGCTCAAGCAGGAGTATGACGCAGTCATACAGACTCTGAGCGACAGCTATACCGGGATTTTTCTCTGCAACATGAAGAACAGAACCTATAAGACGATCAAGTCGACAGATTCCTTCAGGGTTTATACGCAGATGTTTTCTGATTATGAAGAATTTTTAAGCTGCTATGCTGCCAATGAAGCGTCACCTGCATATGAAAAGATGATTTCAGAGTCATCAAAGAGCAGTTATATTGCCGGAAGGATCAGGGAAGGAGCGTCTCAGATTGAGGAATTCTACCGGAGCAGGACCGGTGGCTGGAGAAAGATCAGGATTGTGCCGTCCACAGGGTATTCTGAGGAATTTCCATGGGTGATCGTGGCATTTGATGAGCAGGATCAGGAGATGGAAAAAAGGATCAGTGCCAGAACTGCTCAGGTTGCGGTGTCGCAGATCTATCAGCTGGTCATCAGTGCGGATCTGGGGAAATCGGAGTACAGCTGTATCCATGGATCAGGAGAATGGGCTGAATTAAACCGACATGGGCCGTTTCCGGACTTCCGCAGCAAGATGAAGCCGAAGATGCCTTCGGAGGACCGGAAAATATTTGATCATATATTTGACAGACAGAGTTACCGGGAAAAGAATTATCTGGAGGGAACTCTTCGTCTCTCAGATGAACAGGGGAATCTGCATTATTATAATTTTTATTCTGCCTGCATCAGGCAGAGCCTGGAAGAACATATTTTATTGACTCTTCGCTGCATTGATGATAAAAAAGAATCCCAGCTGCGGGAAAATGTGCTCTCCAATCTCTGCGAGTGTTATTATTCGATCTATTTGTTTGATCTGGAGGAGGATATGCAGGAAGCCATTTGGCAGGAGGATACTATTTACAGGAAGGGAGAGTTTCCGAAAGGCAGCCTTGAAAGCTATTATGGGAAGTTTGTGCGGGAGCATGTCTTTTTAGAAGATCGGGAGAAGATGCAGAGAGCCGGCAGTCCTGAGTTTCTGAGACAGACTCTGTCTGAGGAGAATCCTGTATATGATGTAGATTTCCGCAGGATATATCCGGATCGTCTGGGCTGGGTGCGCTCCCGTTTCAGTATTGCTGAGATGAGAGACGGAAAGGTGACGAAGGTTGTCTTTGCCAATATGAATATCAATGAACAAAAGATGGAGGAATATGAGGAAGAAAAGCAGAAGAAGCTTTACTTTGAGTCGAGAAATATTATCAAGGGACTCTCATCCTTCTATCACTCTGTGTTTTATGTGGATCTGGCAGATGAGTCGTTCCAGTCTTTCAGTATCAGAAAAGATCTGGAGGGGTATTTGGACGGCAGCGACCGCTATGAAAAACTCAAATCAGCGTACATGAAACTGATCCATGAATATGAGAGGGATAAATTCGCAGCAGAGCTCTCTGTTGATTCCATACGGCAGAGGATTGGTGCCGGGGAAACGATTTATGCAAGGGAATTCAGACGGGACTATGACGGGTGTTACGGATGGATGCGCATCCATATCATATTGGCGGAGAGCCGGAACGGAATTCCGGTAAAAGTCATCCTGGCTGCCCACAGCGTAGAGGAGGAGAAAGAGCAGGAAGAGAGAAACAGAAAGGCGCTGCTGGCAGCGTACGAGGCCGCCAAGAAAGCCAATGAGGCAAAAAGCAGTTTTCTGGCCCAGATGTCCCATGATATAAGGACTCCGATGAATGCGATCATGGGCATGACCTCCATTGCCGCATCCAGGATCAATGATCCTGAAAAAGTGAGGGAATGTCTCACAAAGATAGACATGTCGAGCAGCCACCTGCTGGATCTGATCAATGAGATTCTGGATATGTCGAAGATAGAAAAGGGAAAGATCGAACTGACAGAAGAACCGTTTTGTCTGAGGGAACTGATCACGGATATTAACTCAATCACACGTCCGGAAGCACTGCAGAAGGGCCAGGAGCTTTTATTCAGAACTGTGGATGTAGTCCACACTGATTTTATCGGTGACGCGGGGAGGATCAGGCAGGTGCTGATCAATTTGATTACGAACGCTGTAAAGTACACCCAGAACGGGGGCAGGATCATCGTTGAAGTCCAGGAGGTTACTGGCCGTACGCCTGGGGCGGCAAGCTTTGTCTTTACTGTGGAGGATAACGGTATCGGAATGGACCCGGATTTTCTTAATTATATTTTTGTACCGTTTTCCAGGGCGGATGATTCCAAGGTCCGCAGAGTACAGGGAACAGGGCTTGGAATGTCCATTGCCCAGGGAATCGTTTCTGCGATGAACGGAAATATCCAGGCAGAAAGCCGGAAGGGTCAGGGAAGCCGTTTTATCGTCACTCTGAATCTGAAGATCGCCGATTCGGATCAGGTTGCGGAGCACAGGATGGCGGGATTTGAAATTCAGGATGGGCCAGGGTCTGATACCAGGTGCTCGGACAGACTCAGGGGCAAACGGCTTCTGCTGGTAGAAGACAATGAACTTAATATGGAGATTGCGGAAACCATACTAACCGAAGCGGGCTTCGCGGTTGAAAACGCAGAAAATGGAAAGGAAGCTCTGGATATGTTTCTGGCCTCTGAACCCGGATATTATCAGGCAGTCCTTATGGATCTGCAGATGCCCGTCATGGACGGATACACCGCAGCAAAAGAGATCCGGAGCAGCACACATCCCCAGGCTCTTAAGGTTCCGGTGATCGCTCTGACAGCCAATGCCTTTGCGGAGGATATGGCTAAGGCACTGGCAGCAGGCATGAATGATCATGTCTCAAAACCGATTGACTACAAGCGGCTCATAAG
>NZ_FR889182.1:82862-131318 GCF_000432215.1 Anaerostipes sp. CAG:276 | reverse complement strand
ATGAGGAATTACATGAAAGACCAAATACTGTTGATCAATGATCTGGCCGGTTACGGCAAAGTGGCCCTGTCTGCCATGCTGCCGGTCATGACCCACGCCGGACTTAATTTATATAACCTTCCCACTGCACTGGTCTCAAACACTCTCGACTATGGAAAGTTCGAGATATTAGAGACCACTGAGTATATGAGGAAGACGATGAAAGTCTGGGCGGAACTGGGATTTTCTTTTGACGCCGTCTGCACGGGATTTATCGCTTCCAAAGAGCAGGTGAAACTGATTTCAGGCTATCTGAGAGAGCAGAAAAAGAAAGGAACCTGGATTTTTGTCGATCCCATTATGGGAGATGAAGGAAAGCTTTATAATGGAATTGAAGAAAAAACCGTCGGCTATATGAGAGATCTGTGTTCCCTGGCCGATGTGATTGTGCCGAACCTGACGGAAGCAAGCTTTTTGGCGGGTATGTGTCAGGGAAAGGAAGTCATTACCCAGGGAGAGGGCAGAGAGATTCTCAAAAAGCTCAGAAAGCTTGGTGCGAAATCTATCGTCATCACGAGTGTAAAGACGGAGGCCGGGGATTTTGTTTTGATCTATGATCATCAGACGGATACGGTGTCTGAGCTTCCGTTTGAACAGATTCCGGTTCGCTTTCCCGGAACCGGAGATATATTTTCAGCCATTCTCGCAAGCCAGGTGCTGAATGGAACAGCGCTTGAAAAAGCGGCGCAGAGAGCTATGTCTGCGGTCAGACAGCTGATTGCTATTAACCATGAAACAGTTGATAAATTTAAGGGAATACCGATTGAGAAAAATTTGGAGGTGCTTAATTTTGAGTCGTCCGAAGATTAAACTTACATTGGTCGAAAGAAAAGGGGATCACGGCTGTCACCGGGGACACAGGGTCGGAGACAGTTTTGATTTTGATACGGAGAGGGGCCGGCTTTGTCCGATGGCTATGCATGTGGCGTTTCCGTATGTTGATATTTTAAGATACGGGGGAACCATTCCGGGTCAGCCGGAAGGAACGGCGGTGTTCTGTTGTCCTGACGCGGATACGATCAATGTCTTTAAAGCTGAAATTATCAGTGAAGAATAGTGAGGAGCGGTTAATCAGAGTTAGCCGCTCCTTTCTGCATTTTATGGTATCCGAAAGATACCAGATTTCCTGGCGGTAACCATCCTACTTTTTTGTGCGTACTTTACGTTTGGAGATCGGGGAATTATCATGTGGTTAGAATCTGGGCAGTCACAAAGGAGGATAAAGGGATGACAGCAGAAGAGTGTATTAAATTATTAAGAGAGATCAAAGATGTGGCCTTCGCAACGGTCGATAAAGAAGGACATCCCCAGGTGCGCATCATCGATGTCATGATCGCAGAGGGAGAAAAGCTGTATTTTTGTACGGAAAGAGGGAAAGACTTTTACCGACAGCTGATGGCAAATGAATATACAGCCATTACAGGAATGAATAAAGAATTTCAGATGGTGCGGCTCTCCGGCCCGGTGAAAAAGCTTTCGGATCAAAAAATGTGGATTGACCGGATCTTTGAGGAAAACCCGATGATGAACGATGTGTATCCGGGGGAAAGCCGTTATATCTCGGAGGCTTTCTGCATCGAGGACGGCTGGCTGGAGTTTTTCGATCTGGGGAAAGTTCCGATTTACAGGGAACGCTTCACCATCGGCACAATGAAAAAAGAAGAAAAAGGCTTTTTGATCACAGAAGCCTGCATCGGCTGCGGGACGTGCAGGGACGTATGTCCCCAGCAATGCATCAGTGAGGGAAAGCCTTATAAAATACAGCAGGAACACTGCCTGCACTGCGGACTTTGTAAGGAACAGTGTCCTGCGGGCGCAATTCAAAGGAAGGATGGATAGTCTATGCTGCATCAAATGTGGAACGTATTAACACAGCGGAGCGGATTTTTCATGGGCTTGGCTTTCGAGCACCTTGAAATTTCTCTTATTGCTATTTTTATTGCGATTATATTTGGAGGTGTTGTGGGAATCCTGATCAGTGAGTATCAAAGGTATGCAAAACCGGCTCTTGGACTGATCAATTTTCTCTATACGATTCCATCGATCTCCATGCTGGGATTTCTGATCCCATTTTCCGGAATCGGAAATGCCACTGCGGTGATCGCTCTGACCGTATACGCGCTGCTCCCGATGGTGCGAAATACGCATACGGGAATGAGCAACATTGATGAAGGAATCCTTGAGGCTGCCAAGGGAATGGGCAGCACAAGGGCGCAGATTTTATTTAAGATCAAACTTCCGCTTGCCATGCCGGTCATCATGTCCGGAATCAGAAATATGGTCACAATGACCATTGCTCTTACAGGTATCGCATCGTTTATCGGGGCAGGAGGACTGGGAGTGGCGATCTACCGCGGTATAACGACCAACAATGGGGCGATGACTCTGGCGGGAAGCCTTCTGATCGCACTTCTGGCGCTGGCCATGGATTTTATTCTCGGCTTTGTGGAACAAAGAATGAAGGTAAGGGACAGGAAAGCACGGAAGGCAAACAGGATTTTATTGATCCTGGTTCTTGTGATAGCGGCAGCACTGACGGCTGGGGCCTTTTGGGGGCAAAAGAAGAAGGATACTGTCCATATTGCAACCAAACCGATGACGGAACAGTATGTCCTGGGAGAGATGCTGAGTATTCTTATTGAGCAGGAGACGGGGCTGAACACAGAACTGACCCAGGGTGTGGGCGGAGGAACCTCTAATATCCAGCCGGCCATGGAAAAAGGGGAGTTCGACATTTATCCGGAGTACACGGGAACCGGATGGAATATGGTACTGAAAAAGAGCGGCATTTATACAGAGGATATGTTCGGACAGCTGAAAGCCGGATATGAAGAAAAATGCGGGATGCAGTGGCTTGGAATGTACGGATTTAACAATACCTACGGATTGGCTGTGCGCCGGGAGACTGCGGAGAAATATAACTTAAGGACTTATTCAGATTTAAAGAGGGCGGCGGGTCAGCTGACTTTTGGAGCGGAGTATGATTTCTTCGAGCGGGAAGATGGCTACGACGCTCTGTGCAAGACCTACGGGTTCAAGTTTAAAAATACGATGGACATGGATATTGGCCTGAAATATAAAGCGATCGGACAAAAGAAGATCGATGTGATGAATATTTTTACGACGGACGGACAGCTGAGCGTATCGGATGTGGTCGTCCTGAAAGATAACAAGAACTTTTATCCTTCTTATTCCTGCGGAAATGTAGTCAGGGATGATGTGCTGAATGAGCATCCGGAACTGAAAGCGGTATTTCAAAAGCTTAACGGCATCCTCTCCGATGAGCTGATGGCAAAGATCAACTATGAAGTGGAGACGAAGAAGAAAGAACCTAAGGAAGCGGCAGAAGATTTTCTCAAAAGCAAAGGACTGTTAAAGTAAGGAGGCCCGGATGAGCAAAGCGATTGAATTCAAACAGATTAAAAAAGTATACGGCGAAAAAACCGTCATAGAAGGTTTTGACCTGACGGTTGAGCGGGGTGAATTTGTGACGGTGATAGGGTCCTCCGGCTGCGGAAAGACGACGGTTCTGAAAATGGTAAACGGCCTTGTAATCCCCGATGGCGGCAGTATTTTTGTGGAAGGCAGGGATATCTCAGAGATGGATATGATCAGCCTGAGAAGAAATATCGGCTATGTCATCCAGGGAAGCGTTTTGTTTCCGCATATGACGGTGGAAGAAAATATCTCCTATGTTCCTGACCTGCTCAACAAAAAGGATAAGGAGCGCACAAAAAAAGCGGTGGAGAAGTGGATGGGCATCGTGGGCCTGGATGAAGATATGAGAGAAAGGTATCCTTCAGAACTTTCCGGCGGACAGCAGCAGAGAGTCGGAATTGCAAGAGCCCTGGCTGCCTCGCCGGACATCCTGCTGATGGACGAGCCTTTCGGAGCCGTGGATGAGATCACGAGAGGACAGCTCCAGACTGAACTCAGGCAGATCTATGAGAAAACCGGGATCACGGTCATGTTTGTGACCCATGATATCTCGGAAGCGCTGAAGCTTGGAACAAAAGTGCTGGTCATGGACCGCGGAAAGATTGAACAGTATGCCGCACCCGAAGATCTTTTAAAAGCCCCGTCCACAGAGTTTGTAAGCCGGCTGGTGGAAAAGGAGCGCAGAGTGTGTACGCTTCCCGATGAACAGCTGGCCGACTGCGGGCACAGCGGGGCGGCAGGACACCTCCTTTAGAGAGGAAAAAGTTGAAAAAGAGAGCATTCTACGGCAAGCATACAACTTGAACATCCTTTAGACTTGTCTTATATCACAAAGAATCAGGAGGAAGAATATGTACGCTTGGGAAGCAATACAAAAAACGCTGGATTATATTGAAGAACACTATGGAGATGAGATTTCGGTAGATGTTCTGGCAGCAAAGGCACATTTGTCTAAGTACTATTATCAGAGGCTGTTTCACCGTCTGGTCCGCAAAAATGTAAATGAATATCTGAAACTAAGACGCCTTGCAAAATCCGCAGAAAAGCTCAGGGATCGGAGCTGCACGATTCTCGACGTGGCCCTGGAGTGTGGGTTTGCAGGCCACAGCAGCCTGACAAAGGCATTTCGGGAGACATACGGCATTACGCCGGATGAGTACAGGAAAAGTGATCTGACTCTGGATGCTTTTGTAAAGCCCGATCTTATGCTGAACCACACTCTGATCGAGGAGGGGGTTCCCCTTGCAGTGGACCAGATGGTGCTGGAAATCAGAGAGAAGAAACTGGAACGGGATATCATTTACACTGGGAGGAGCAGGACTGCGTCCGTAAAAGAACTGGGAGAGCCGAAGATCAATATGCTCACAGAACTGTGGAAACAACTGCCGGACGATCCCGACAGGGAATACGCGGACATCCTCACACCAGACAGCGACCCGGAATATTTTGATTACTTTGTGGGGACGGAGAAACGGGAAAATGACCGTGGCCCTGAGGAAAGAATTATGCCGAAAGGCAGATATATTGTGTGCAGTTATGATGCGGAAGATTTTGAAACCCTTGTCTCAGAGGCTTTGTATAAAGCCAGCAGATATTTGTATGATGTCTGGCTGCCCGAGAAAGGAATAATTCCGGAGCCTGTTTTGATGCAGAAGTATTTCAGGCCCATGCAGAATGACTGCTATATTGAGTTATGGGCGAAAATACAGGAATAAAAAAAGGCTTCCAATATAGGTATCAATCCTAAGAAATAGTTGATTAAGTAAAAAATGGAAAAAATAAGCAAAAACAATGTTTGAGTAATTGACTTTTTTTGCCGAACGATTTATACTTTAAATGACAGGATTCTACAAATTAAATACTATATGATATTTTTATGAAGAACAAATATTATATAGATAAAAATAATAATCCCAAAAGAGAAGGTGATATTATGACTGCAGGAACTATGGATAAGGTTTATAAGAGGCAGGCAAATGAAATGAATCTATACTTAAAGCGGCTACGCGCAATGTCTAAAGAAGAAGCAAGGAGGGTTTCAGGGAATAATCTTATAAAAGCAGGAATCGCTGATGCTGACGGAAAATTAACTAGTCGGTATATATACAGCAAAAAACAGGAGAAGCGTTAAATGTATCATCATTCTCCAAATTTAGTTCTGGGATTTCATGGATGTACAAAAGATACCTTTGAACAAGTATTGTATCATCATCAGGAATTAGAACCCAGCAATAATACATACGACTGGCTTGGAAATGGGGTTTATTTTTGGGAGAACAGCTATGACCGGGCAATGGACTGGGCATTAAATCATTATAAAAAAGAAGATGCAGAGGTTATAGGTACTGTACTTGACTTAGGATTTTGCTTGGATTTGATGGATTTTTCATCCAGAGAAGTCTTAAAAGTCGGATATGATATTTTGGTTGAAGAATGTAAGCAATTTCATGTACAGCTACCTATTAATAAAAATATCGGAAAAAATACAGATTTATTAATAAGAGAGTTGGATTGCGCTGTTATAGAGCGTATTCATAGATTTGGAGAAGAAATGAATACAGAAGAATATGACAGTGTTAGAGGAGCGTTTATTGAAGGAAAGAGAATTTATCCTAATTCTGGGTTTTATGAAAAAACACATATTCAAATCTGTGTCCGAAACCCAAACTGTATCAAAGGATATTTTGCTCCAAAAAAAGAGAACGTAGATTTTAAATTAGTTTAGCCAAAGTTTATAGGAACAGGGATTTTGAATGTTTTCAATGAAATCCCTGTTCTTTTTGTTGTGAGTGTATTTGTCACCGTCTCCTCACTGCCGTATCCTGAAAACAGAAGTAGTCCGGACGGTGCCTTGACTGGGTATACTCAAACATGATGCCGTCCGCATTGAATGTCTGGCTGGTGATGACTGTAAGGCAGTTGTAGTCGCCAAGATCCATATATTTTTCGTCAATCTGGGTGCTGTGCTCTACCGTCATCTTCCTTTTACTTGTGACAATCTGCATGCCCAGGTCTCTTTCGATTCTATTCGAAATCATTCAACGATTCTAATGATGATGGATTTGGAGATTTAAAAGGAGTGACACAAAAACTTGATTATCTCAGTGAGCTGGGAGTGGATTATCTCTGGCTGACACCATTTTTCTCCTCGCCTCAGAATGACAATGGTTATGATATTTCGGATTATTATACGATTGATCCGCTGTTCGGGTCCATGGAAGATTTGGAGGAACTGATCCGGGAAGCGGGCAGCAGAGGTCTTAATTTGATGTTGTTAATCTGATCTCAAAACCAAAAGTTTTTGAAGATGACATAGAAGGAGACGGCCGGAGATTTTACACGGACGGTCCCCGTGTCCACGAGTTTTTAAAGGAACTGGTACGGGATACAGAGATTCAGGAAATGGTTACTGTGGGGGAAATGTCTTCCACAACCATTGAAAACTGTATCCGGTATTCACAACCCGAAGAGAGAACTTTCCATGTGCTTTAATTTCCACCACTTGAAGATCGATTATAAGAACGGAGAAAAATGGGAACTGATGGAACCGGATTTGATTGAGCTGAAAAGGCTTTTGGAGGACTGGCAGCTCAATATGCAGGAACACGGCGGATGGAATGCGGTGTTTTGGTGTAATCATGATCAGCCGCGGATCGTTTCAAGACTTGGGAATGACAGAAACTACTGGAGCCAGTCTGCCAAAATGCTGGCTGCCTGTATCCACCTGCTCAGAGGAACCCCTTATGTCTACCAGGGAGAAGAGATCGGTATGACAAATCCAGGCTATACGGAGATCGGACAGTACCGGGATGTGGAAAGCCTGAATTATTACCGGATCATGAGAGAACAGGGAAAGACGGAGCAGGAGGCGCAGGAAGTGCTGAGGGCCAGATCCAGGGATAACAGCCGCACGCCGATGCAGTGGTCCGGCAGTACCAACGCAGGATTTTCATCCTCTCTGCCATGGATATCCATACCGGAAACTACCGAAAGATCAATGTACAGGAAGAAGAGAAGGATCAAAATTCTGTCCTGTCATTTTATAAAAAACTGATCAGTCTGAGAAAAGAGAAAAAAGTTATATCTGACGGGAAAATCGAATTCCTCTTCAGAAAACGGCCTGAAGTCCTGGCGTACCGGCGGTTTTACGGCAATGAGGAACTGATTGTTTTAAACAATCTGACTGATCAGGAATATGTTCTTAGGGTGGATACAGAAGGATACCGGAAGCTTTTAGGAAATTATGAAGGCGTAAAAGCAGGAAACGGGCAGCTGACTCTGCGGCCTTATGAGACAACAACTTTAGAAAAAATACAGAGACAGAGTACAAGTTTTTAAAAGAAATGGAAATCTGGTATAATCCTCTTAGAATCTGAAAAGACAGTTCGGGAAAGGAGAACACAGCATGGAGAATTTTACGTTTTACAGCCCAACGTATTTTGCTTTTGGAAACGGGGAGGAGAACCATACCGGAAGTTATATAAAGAGGTTTGGCGGCAGCAGGGTGCTGATCCATTACGGCGGCGGAAGCGTTGTGCGTTCCGGCCTTTTGGACCGTGTCAAAAAGTCCCTGGAGGAGGAAGACATTTCTTATGTAGAATTGGGAGGGGTGAAACCAAATCCCAGAAGCGGGCTGGTGTATGAAGGTATTGAGCTCTGCAGGAAGGAGCATGTGGATTTTGTGCTGGCAGTGGGAGGAGGAAGTACGATCGACTCTGCCAAAGCCATTGCCGCGGGCTCTGTCTATGACGGCGATTTCTGGGATTATTATCAGGGAAAGAAAGTGGAAAAGGCACTCCCTGTCGGAACCGTTCTTACCATCGCTGCCGCAGGAAGTGAGGGAAGTCCGGATTCTGTCATTACAAAGGAAGAAGGAATGCTGAAAAGAGGAGCCACGGGAGAGGGCCTTCGTCCGAAATTCTCCGTTCTGAATCCTGCGCTTACCCAGACGCTTCCGGCATACCAGACTGCGGCAGGTATTACGGATATTATGGCCCATTTGTTTGAACGGTATTTTACAAATACGGAAAACGTGGAGGTCACAGACCGGCTGATCGAAGGTCTGCTGCTGTCTGTGATTCATGAAGCACCCAAGGTTATCGCCGACCCGGACGATTACCAGGCGAGAGCAAATATTATGTGGGCAGGAATGATGGCTCACAATAACAGCTGCGGCGTGGGGCGGGAACAGGACTGGGGAAGCCATGACATTGAGCATGAACTCTCCGCAGTTTACGACTGTACACACGGAGCAGGCCTGGCAATGGTGGTCCCTGCCTGGATGACTTATAATCTGAAACATGATGTCAATAGATTTGTCCAGCTTGCGGTCAGGGTATGGGGATGCCAGATGGATTTCCAAAATCCTGAGGTGACAGCCAGGGCCGGAATCCGGGCACTTAAAAACTTTTTGAGATCCATCGGCATGCCGCTGAACTTCGGAGAGATCGGGGCAAAGGAAGAAGATATCAAAAAGATGGCACACACTGCCTGCTATGGAAACGGACGGAAAGGAACCGTCGGAAAATTTGTGAGGCTTGGGGAGGAAGATGTGGAGAAGATATATCGGCTGATGCTTTAGAAAAAAGAATGACGGAACGATGTTTATAATACCGGTTCAGAAAACGGTTGCATTCAATGACCAAATCATATACAATATAATTGATATTGGACATGTCCAAAATGAAAAATTATGTTTCGGTGTTAAAAATATAAATCAAAACACTTATAAATATGTGATTTTTAGGTTGCTATATGGATATGTCCATATGTTGAAGCACAGATGTTGATCGGTTTTCTGAGGAGGTAGTCTTTATGAATGGAAATTTATTTGGTGTCGTATTACTGTTTTTAGCAATGGCCATTGTCAGCAAACTGATGGCGCTGCCCCAGATTCACAAATTGAATAAGCAGCTTATGGAAATCAAACGTTCCGGTCCGGTATCCAGTGTCGGGATGGCCCGTCATTGGCGGGGGAACCGCGCCTATGTGTTAGTTACCGATCTGCAGGGGAATATTGTGTGCGGGTATCAGACAAGCGGCAATTCGGTGTTTTCCGGATTCCGGGAAGACCGGGAACTCAAAGAAACCAACTATCTGGAGATTATAGAGAATCTGTCACAAAAGAAGAAGCTTACAAGGCTGGAACAGGCAAAACAGATGGCAGCTGAATATCTGGAGGATGGTCTTAAACAGCAGGGAGAAGTTTAAACAGGGATAAGAAGAGACAGGGGAAAATTTAATAGAATTCAAAGAACAGGAAGAGATTCATGAAAAAGAATTTCTTCCTGTTTTTTATCGGTAGGACTGCAGTTCAAGCAGATATTTCTTTGGATTTTTGTGCGAAATTGTATATTCAAACGGCCGGCCGTCGGAGAGGAAAGCAGTCATTTCGATCTTGATGACAGGTTCATTTGACTTAAGATCCAGAGCCCGGGCAATATCCTCCGGCGGGATCACGGCACTGATGGTTTCCTGAGCCATCGATATTTTCATACCATTTTTTTCAATAAAACTGTAAATAGAATCGACCAATACACCGCAGGTAATATCTTTGATGGAAAAAGGTGTAAAGTAAGAGCGGTCGTAAATAATAGGGTCACCGTTTTTGCAGCGAAGGCGGACCAGAGAATATACCGGATCGCCTGTGCAGATATCCAATTTTTCCGCCACGGTCTCATTTGCCTGTGTGGTTTCAAAGGAAATCAGGCGTGTGGAAGGGATGTCACCGCCGGATCTGAGATCTTCCGGAAAGCTTTTGAGTTTATTCAATGACTTGCGCAGGCGTCGGTCCGAGACAAAGGAACCCTGGCGCGGGACCCGGTAAATGATGCCGTCGTTTTCCAGGCTGGATAACGCTTTCTGGATCGTGGGGCGTGAAAAGCCGAACTCTCCGATCAGGTCACGTTCAGATGGAAGTTTATCATTCGGTGACATTTTATCGATTTTTTCTAAGATGCAATGTTTGACTGACATAAATTTTCTGTCCATTTTAAGATCCTCCCAAAAAGAAATACGGGCTGCTCTGAAGCACTAAACTGAACCTATCCAAAATGATTGGATTATCCAGATACTGTGCGAGGACATAGTATAGCATTAATTTGTTTTTAGGTCAAGACAAGAAAAAAATACAGATAAATGCTGAATATATGCAGTTTATAGAGCGATATATATAAATAAAAAAATATAAATTGAAAATAATCTTAATAAAAGCTATTGCTTTTTCTGGACATGTGTAGTAGAATCTGCTTGTGGACAGGTCCACGAAGCATATTGTTGAAGATTATAAGAAAAGGAGTACACCATCATGAAAATTATTGTGACAAAGAGCTATGAAGAATCTTGCAGGACAGTAGCTGAAGAGATCATCAAACAGGTTAAGGAAAACCCGTCTTCTAAATTGGGATTGGCAACTGGCGGAACTGCAGAAAATGTTTATCCGTTTTTGGTTGACGCATACAAGGAAGGGAAAGTTGATTTCTCCGGAATCTCAACGGTCAATCTGGATGAATACATTGGAATGGACCCGTCAAGCCCGCAGAGTTACCGTCAGTGCATGGACAGCTGGTTTTTCGATCAGGTTGAAATTGATAAAGAAAAAACATACTGCCCTTCAGGCATGAACAAACCGGAAGATGAGATTAAAGTATTTAATGAAAAGCTGTACGGAGATAAAATGGTAGACCTCCAGCTTCTCGGAGTCGGAGTGAGCGGACATATCGGTTTCAATGAGCCGGGGGAGAAACTTACTGCCGGAGTACATATTGAAAAACTTGATGAGAGCACCATTGAGGCTAACTCCCGTTTCTTTGATTCACCGGATGATGTGCCGAGAGAATCCATCACAATGGGGATCGGAGATATTATGAAGGCAGAAAAAATTGTCATGATCGTGACAGGGGAAAATAAGGTGCCGGTTATGAAAGCGCTGCTCACAAATGATGAGGTTACCTGCAAAGTTCCGGCTACGATGCTGAAAATGCACAGGGATGTTACAGTGGTAATCGACGAAGAACCGGCTGCTGCTGCAGGATATAAAGCCTGAACCTAAAAATTGATTCCGCAGAAGCCTCCCCAAAGGTTTCTGACGGAATCAACTTTGAAAGATACAGTGTCTTTGGGACAGGCACCGTATAGAAAATGATATGTATATAGTAATCAATACAATACCTGACTTTACTATAACACATATCATCGTTGCACTCAACTCTCTTAAAAGGAGGAATCGTAAAATGATGTTTCCGCATGTTGGGGACCGTTTCCGTTTGGTTTACGGCAGAAATCTGCTGCCGGAACTGACAGAAGGTCTGAATAACTATCTGGTTGTAGCCGATGGATTTGTGTATGAAAAATATAAGGATCAGTTAAAAAATGAACATAAAGTATATATAGTAAAAAATGTTGAAGTTGCCACGCTGGAAAATGACGTGAAAGATTATGAGGGTGTAGACGCAGTTGTAGCAATGGGCGGCGGAATGGCAATCGATGCCGGCAAATGGATGGCAGAACACCTGGGAAAGAAGATTCACAGTGTTCCGACTGTATTGTCTGTCAACGCAGCGTTTTGTTATAAATCTGCGATGAGAGTCAACAATGTGGTTACTTATATGGGACGTATTTTCCCGGAAGCCATCTACATAGATTTTGACATTATTAAAGGAGCGCCAAAGTACTTAAATGTCTCAGGAGCCGGAGATCTGCTGGCATGTCTGACAGCTTCTTATGACTGGAAACTGAACAGCATGGTTACAAAAAGCCACGCGTACTCCCAGGAAATAAGTGACGGAGCACAATATCTTCTGGGAATGTTGTCTGAGAATATTGATAATATCCGTGAAGTCAATGACGAAGGCATCTATTTTATGTGTGAAGCCTTCCGCTGGATAGCCGAACACAGCGCGAAGATGAACCATACCATGTGGGAGAGTGCCAGTGAGCATGCTTTCTTCGACAATATGGAATTTGTCTGCAAAAAGCCGTTTCTTCATGGACAGATCATCGGCCTGACCGTTTATTTTATGTCACTGTTCCAGGACAATCAACATGAACGGGCGCTCATGATGCTGAAACGCCTGGGGATTGACGTTACGCTGAAGGGATTGGACATCACGGAAGAACAGCTGCGCACCGGTCTGCTCACACTGCGTGATTTCACGGAACATGAAGGACTCAGGTATACGATCATCAATGCAAAACCGATCACCGGCGAGTGGGTTGATATGGCCATCTCAAAATACAAGAAAGATTTTGATATCGCCTAGAAATGCGAAGAGCTCTGCTCTTTGCAAAAAGTAAAAGGAGGAAAAAATATGCTTTTAGAAATTGGAGCAGCGGTGAACGAAACGGCATTTGAACTGCCCGGTATCATTACAGCGCTGGTTACTGCCGCAAAAGGGCTGACAGGATTTTTCAGGGCAGCCGGAACGACTTTCATCGACAATATGTACAGCATCCTTCCCATGGCATTGATCGCACTGACCGTTCTCAATGCGATTGTAAGTTTAGTAGGGGAGGACCGTTTTGACAAGTTTGCGCAGAAACTGACAGGAAATTTCTTTACCCGCTACACGGTACTTCCGTATTTGGGAAATTTCTTTGTGAGCAGCCCGATCGTATTTACATTCGGACGTTACCTGAAAGAAAAGTATAAAGCTGCATTTTTTGAAGTGGCAAACCGTACCAATATGGCTCCTATGATGTGTCTGTTTCCGCATGTGAATCCTGCAGAAATGTACGTATGGCTGGGTGTATATGAGGGAGTCGTCAAGATGTACGGCACACAGGCAGGAGGACTGCTGGCGGTATGTACGTTTCTGGTAGGAATGTGTACCTCTTCACTGATCGGTCTGACAATCGAGACAGTAAA
Organism: Anaerostipes sp. CAG:276; assembly: GCF_000432215.1. Taxonomy (NCBI): domain Bacteria; kingdom Bacillati; phylum Bacillota; class Clostridia; order Lachnospirales; family Lachnospiraceae; genus Anaerostipes; species Anaerostipes sp. CAG:276. Next base: position 117,976 of record NZ_FR889182.1, on the reverse strand, counting down.
CGGTATTATGGCCAAGCGCCAGGGCATTGACTGGGATGAGATTGAAGCACGGAAACACGGAGAAGCGTGCTGATAAAATGCTGAGAACAATAAATGTATCATCTATATAGGAGGTTTGCAGATATGGCAAAAGCGATTGTTTCAAAAGGAGGCGGAGGATACGGTACTCCGTTGGAAATTAGTGCAGAAGGTAAAAGGACAAAAGTTGTATGTATGACAGGTGCGGGAATCCACCCGTTAGCCGAAAAGATTGCCGAGGTGATCGGGGGAGAGGCAGTGGACGGTTTCCGTAAACCGGTTCCGGACGCCGAGACGGCATGTGTGATCGTAAACTGCGGGGGAAGTCTCCGCCTGGGAATGTTTCCTAAAAAAGGACTTAAGACCATCAACCTGAATCCAACAGGTCCAAGCGGTCCTTTCGGTTCCTTTTGCAAAGAGGGCCTGTATGTATCCGGCTCAAATGTGAAAAACGTCACCGCAGAGGAATAAGCAAAGGAAAGGAGTAAACATATGAAAGCAGTTTCTAATTTTATGACGATGGTCGCTTCGGCGATCGGAAAGTTTGTCATGACAGTTGTTCAGGCGGCAAGAAACTCATTTAAACTCTGTCTTGAGACAATTATCCCCTTCCTGATCTTTGTATCAACGGTATTTACACTGATCACGAGTACAGGAGTGGGAAATATCATTGCAAATGCTTTATCTGGCCTTGCAACATCTCCTTTTGGACTGGTGGTCATGGGACTGATTATTACCTTCCCGCTTCTCTCTCCGATCATCGGACCGGGAGCGGTTATCCCGCAGGTAATCGGGGCTCTCATCGGAGGGCTGATCAGTACCGGTGCAGTTCCGCTGACGATGGCACTGCCCACAGTGTTTACCATTCATCAGCCCTGCGGCGCAGACTTTATTCCGGTAGGAATGTCTTTGTGTGAGGCGGAGCCCGAAACCGTTGAGGTGGGAGTATCAGCAGTCCTGTTCTCTAAATTTATCGTGGCACCGATTGAAATCATTATAGCGGTCATTGTTGGACAGCTTGTATTTTAAGGGGGAAAAACAATGAAATTTGAGACGGAAATTATGGGAATCGGTGATCAGGCAAGAGACTTTCGGGATGAAAAGATTTTGATCTTTTTCGGACAGCGCGCGAGCGGAGGACTTGAAGATTACAGCGTACTCATAAAAGAACCCCGGGACACAGTCACCATATGTTCGGGTGACGTATTGAAAATCGGGGAGAGCAGTTATCCGGTCACAGCCGTGGGCGGCAAGGTGGAAGAAACATTTTCAGACCTTGGACACTGTACGGTGCGTTTTGACGGGGCCGGGAAGGCAGCGCTTCCCGGAACGGTACATGTAAAAGGCGATTATCCTGATTATCAGACAGGTGACCGGGTAGTCATCGAATAGTATTAATATTTTATGATTCAGCGGTAGGATTTTATTTCAAGAAGATATTTCTTAGGATTCTTATGTGAAAGTGTGTATTCAAACGGACGTCCGTCGGAGAGATAGGCTACCATGGCAATCCGGATGACCGGCTCGTTATTTCCGAGTTCCAGTGCATCTGCAATTTCCTTCGGCGGAAGTATAGCATCCACTGTCTTATGGGCCATGGAGACTTTCATTCCGTGCTTTTCCATAAAATCGTAAATAGAGTCAACCAGCACTTCGCAGGTGACATCTTTAATGGCAAACGGTGCATAGTAAGAATAATCATAAATAATGGGGTCACCGTTTTTAAAACGCAGGCGGCACAGATAATATACGGGATCTCCCACATTCATCTCAAGCTTTTCTGCAACGGTCTCCGATGCCTCTGTGATCTCAAATGCGATCAGACGGGTGGAAGGTACATCACCGCTGGAACGCAGGTCTTCGGGAAAACTCTGGAGAGAATCCAGAGATTTCCTAAGCCGACGGTCAGACACAAACGATCCCTGACGGGGAATGCGGTAAATGATACCGTCATTTTCCAGTTCCGTCAGCGCTTTTTGTATGGTCGGACGTGAAAACCCAAATTCATTGATCAGATCACGTTCAGAGGGCAGTTTGTCATTGGGAGACATTTTATTGATTTTATCTAAAATACAGTTTTTGACAGATATAAATTTTCGGTTCATTAAAAATCCTCCTGATCAGGGATATGGAAAGTGTTTTGTCCATATTTTTGTTGCTTCATTATACTATATCTCATTGTAAAAATCCAGCTGTTTGAAAGAAAGTGAGGAACATGAAAATGTATCAAATCGAAAATGAAGTGTGCAGGATTTCAGTAAAAAAACATGGCAGTGAGCTCTGTGGAATGTATGATAAAATCAGCTGCCGTGAGTACATATGGCAGGCCGGTGAGGTCTGGCCGAAACATAGTCCGCTTTTATTCCCTGCCATCGGCGGGTTTTATGACGGAACATATACAGCAAACGGAAGAACATATCAGATAGGCGCCCATGGCTTTGCTCGTGACATGGACTTTACTCCGGTCTCTGCCGGAGGAAATGAGATTATCATGCAGCTGAAAAGCAGTGAGGAGACCTATAAGTTATATCCTTACAGTTTTTGTCTGAGGGTTTCCCATCGGCTGGAAGGCAGAAAGCTTGTGATCACATGGACTGTGGAGAATACAGGAGACGAAACAATGTATTATTCGATCGGCGCTCACCCTGGATTCCAGCTGGCACCTCAAACAGAGTTATCTGATTATAAGCTTGTTTTTGACAGAAAATTTGATTTACATTCACGTAAAGTCCAGGGCCGTCTGGTTACCAGGGAAACTTATCCGGTTGCAAAACAAGTAAGTGAATTAAAGCTGACACCGGATTTGCTAAGGCAGGATGCATTCATATTTGAAGACGGGATTTCATCCATGCTTCTTGAGTGTGACAAGGCAGACTATCATCTGAAAGTAAGTTTCCCGGGATTTCCGGCAGCGGCGGTCTGGAGTATGCCTTCTGCTATTGATAAAGCTGAATATATCTGTATTGAACCGTGGTATGGCATGAATGATTTCGTGGGACAGGGCGTGCAGGATATCAGGAAAAAATATTTAATCCAGTCATTGAAGGCAGGGGAAACAAAAGAAATAAGTTATACAATAGAGATATGCGATTAACAGGAGCGCCTTTAAAAGGCGGCAGAAATTAGATATAGAACAGTTCCGGGATATTATATGAATTCTGGGACTGTTTTTATTTTTCGTTTTCATGATTTTAAAATGGAACTGAATGATTTATTATTGGAATATATGAGAGAGGAGCAAGATTGGATACAGTAATTAAAATTCTTTTAGCAGCAGATATATTGTCAGGTCTGTTTTTTCTTTTTTCTTCCGGATTTAAAGGGAAAAGATTTTATTGGATTAAAAAAGAAATTTCGGGTCTTATTTTATTGGCAGGGGGAATTGTGGGATTCTATGCAGTCTATACAGAAAATTCGGTACTTTTGAGGATCGCTTTTTGGAGCTGCGTTGGACTTTTCAGTATTTCTCTGGGTGTTTTTGATCTCATAAAAATCCGTATATGTAAAACAATGGTTTATGGAAGGTTTGTAGAGAGTAAGATATCAGGCACGGGAAGAAACAGAAGCGTCACACCTACTTTTGAATATACATACGGGGGAGTTGTCTATAAAAATGAGAGCGGCGAAAACATTCCTCCTGAAATATCAAAGAATTATGAGGCAGGAAAACCTTATCCTGTTTTTATCTGCGAAAACGAGCCCTATCTTTATATTACGGATCGTAATATGATCGGGAAAGCTATTTTTGAAATTTTATTAGGAATCATCGTAATCAGCGCTGCATTCTTATGAGGAGTGTGAGCCGGAAAGGAGTTATTATGGGAGAACTGAAAGATCTTGAGAATATCGGGGCAAAAACAGAGGAGCAGCTGAACCAGGCAGGAATCTATACAAAAGAGCAGCTAATTAAGGCCGGAAGTAAAGAAGCGTGGCTGAAGATAAGAGCTTTTGACGAGTCTGCCTGCCTCCATCTGCTCTGGGGACTGGAAGGGGCGGTGGAAGGAATAAAAAAGAAGGATCTGTCACCGGAAGTGAGAAAAGACCTGAAAGATTTTTTTGATGATATCAATCAATGACGGTATTATAAGTTGAAATTCTCCCTGATGTGAAATATAATAGACAAAACATGTAAGGGAGATTAATTATGAATGTAATAGAAATCGTAAAGTCGATTGTTCTCGGTATTATTCAGGGAATCACAGAGTGGCTTCCGATCAGCAGTACGGGCCATCTCATTTTGTTTGACAATATTTGGCCGATGGCATTAAGCCCGGAGTTTTTTGAAGTATTCAAAGTAGTGATCCAGTTCGGCTCTATTTTGGCGGTGCTGGTTTTATTTTTTCACAAACTGAATCCATTTTCTCCGCGCAAGAGCAGAAGGGAAAAACGGGATACATATAACCTCTGGAAAAAGGTCATTGTAGGATGCATACCGATCATCATCGTGGGACTTCCGCTGGATATGGTACTGGAAGATTATCTTTCCGGTGTTTATGTCATAGCGGCAACTTTGATCTTGTACGGGATTGCCTTTATTGTCATTGAGAGCAGGAACAGGCGTCCGTCTATGCGGTCACTGGAGGATCTGACATATAAAGCGGCGTTTTTCATCGGATGTTTTCAGGTGCTTGCGGCAATTCCGGGGACATCCAGGAGCGGTGCAACGATCCTGGGAGCCGTGTTGCTGGGCTGTTCCCGCTATGTTGCCAGTGAGTTTTCCTTTTTCCTTGCAGTGCCGGTTATGGCCGGAGCCAGCGGATTGAAACTGATCAAATATTTTCTGAAGGTAGGAATGTTTTCAGGCAGTGAATGGATTCTTCTGACTGTGGGAACCGTGGTTTCTTTCTTAGTGTCCATCCTGGCAATCCGTCTGCTGTTAAGTTATATCCGAAAACACGATTTTAAGGTCTTTGGAGTTTACCGGATCCTGCTTGGTATCGTGGTAATTGTATATTTTGGATTCCTGGTTTAATCATTTGCAAAATTATAGTACAAAATTTTATAAGCTGAAGTTCCTGAAAAGAGTTCAGTATATCTAAGATGAGGTGTAAAACAATGGAGACCAAAGAATTAGAGTTTTCTGTATTTTGTATTGAAAGTGTGTCCGAAAAACTTGGATTAGATGGAGAAGAGGTGTATCGGCTGCTCACAGAACAAAGCAAAATTTTAGAGGAGTATATTATTCCTAATTATGATATATTGCATACATAAAGCAAAGAGTATATTGTTGAGGACATCATTGAGTATATGAGGCAAGAGGAGGTCATTCCATGATTTTATACCACACCAATATATGAACAGGCAAGGAAATGGTCACTTAGATTTAAGAAAAAACGTGGCAGGAGTGTTGTATCAGAATATTTTTCTGGCTTAATTGATAAATATTCCGCTATAGAACGTTTAAAATATGAAAAACCTAATTTGCAGTTATGTTTTTGCTCCCAGGAAATATTAGATAAATATTTAAAATATCAAGGATGTGAGGTGATATAATGCAGGCCAACCGGATATTATTACAAAGGAAATATTCCCGCATTATAGAGATGTTTTCTGGAATCGAGCATATACCGTTGGAAAGTGCACTGGATTTTTTCTATCATTCAGAATTATATAAAGAAATAAGCTCAGGAATTTCTGATATGCACTGCCACAGCGATGAGTATCTGGTAGAAGATCTCAGGAATGAATGGAAAGAAACAAGTTTAGATTAAACGAAAACAAGCATCCGTTACAGAATTGATTTTTACTGTAACGGATGTTTGTTTAAATGGGAAATATATATTCTTTGTATTTTTAATTATTTGCAAATTCTCTGGTAAACATATCGCTCTTTTCTACAAACTCCTCCATATTTTTAAAACCGAGCCGGTGGAGAAGTTCCATCACATACGGATTGTCAAGGGGCGTCTTATAAGGAGCTTCCTCTCCGTATGTTTCTACGTTTCTTTTTCCTTTGTCTTTATCAATGATAATTTTAGGTCCGCCGACACATCCGCCTCTGCATGCCATCCCCTCAAAAAAGTTGGCGTCTGTTTCGCCCTTTTGGATTTGTTCGATCATGGCTTTGCATGCAGGGACACCGTCCGCCTGCTGTGCGCGGACCGGGACGTCTCTTCCCGGACTGAGTTTTTCCACAGTAGACCTTACGGCTTCGCTGACGCCGCCGGTGTGAGCATAGATCCTGCCTGCCCTGGAGGAGTGTTCCCTGTCGTTGTCGGCAAGTTCTTCCGGCCGTATTTCGGCCGCGTCAAAGATATCCTGTACTTCCTGAAATGTCAGTACATAGTCCACTGCATCTGCAATATCCGGTTCTCTGGCTTCTTTCTTTTTTGCGATGCACGGGCCGATGAATACTGTGACTGCATCGGGGTGGATCTGCTTTACTGCCCGTCCTGCCGCGATCATCGGGGAGACCGCTCCCGGCACATGGGGAATCAGTTCATGATAGATTTTGCGGATCATGGCGATCCAGACCGGACAGCAGCAGCTGGTAAGCTGGAAATCATCGTTTGAGTTGATATGCTCGTCAAATTCCAAAGCCTCTTTCAGAGTCAGGATGTCTGCAAAGACCGCTACTTCCACCATTCCTTTGAATCCGGCGGCCTTCAGGGCACTTCTCAGCTGTCCTGGGGAAGCATTTTCATATTGGCCCACGAAAGCAGGGGCGATCAGAGCATACACATCTTTTTCTTCACTGCGCACTTCTTTTAACACTGGGAAGATATCCTTGCTTTCCGCCAGCTTATCAAGCCTGCATGACTCAATACAGACACCGCACCCGCTGCATTTATCCGGATCGATGGACAGCTTTCCGTCAACTTCTTCGATGGCGTCAAAAATACAGCTGTTTTTGCAGGCCCTGTCATAGGCACAGCTCTCACATGATTCGGTGTGGATGACCGGGGCATACTGGTCCGGATTTAAGAGGCAGTCCAGCTGATGGGGATCATAGTCAGCCTCACTGATATCTTCATTTTTCATTTGTTTTTGGAGTAATTCTTTATAGAGTTCATGGAAAGAGGTTGATTTTTTTGCTTCCGGCATATGAATCACTCCTATTCTGCGTTCAGTGCGGCCATAGTGATATAATTGTACGGCTGATTAAAATGGGGAAGGAAAAACAGGTCAAACAGTTTTAACTTATCAATGGTCACTTTTTCCTGGATGGCCATAGAAAACAGGTGGATTGCCATGGAGATATCATAGTCGGAACAAAGCTGTGCACCGAGGATGCGTCTGGTCTTTTTGTCGTAGACGATGCGGATTACGACTTTATAGTTGTCCTTCTCCATAAATCCGGCTTTCTGCCAGTCCTCATAGTCTGTGGCTGCGGCGTCAAAACCCAGCTTTTTTGCGCGCTCCAGGGAAAGCCCGGTGCTCACCATGTTTAAGCCCCAGATGCTGATTCCGTTGGAACCCTGTACTCCGGGAGATTTCAGCTCTGTGCCGCAGGCATTGTGGGCGGCGATGATTCCGGAACGGACGGCGTTGGTGGCAAGTGCGATATAATCCGTATCTTCGATGGCGTTGTTGTAAACGGTGGCACAGTCACCTACGGCATAGACATCCGGGCGGCTGGTCTGCTGCATGAGATCCGTAAGATAGGCTCCATTGTTGTGGAACTGCTTAAGCTGGCCGTTTCCGAGTTTTGTGTTGGGGCGGAATCCTACACAGAATATGACCATGTCGGCATCATAAGTATGTTTGTCTGTGACCACCTTCTCGACTTTTTCGTTTCCTTCCAGGCGTTCGACTTTTTCCTCAAATGCCAGATGGATTCCGTGGTCAGACAGCTGCTTTTCCATGCGTTTGCAGAACATATCGTCATAATAGGCGGACAGGCAGGTGTCTGCGCAGTCAATTAAAGTGACTTCTCTGCCGTTTCTCTGAAAAGCCTCGGCAAGTTCCACACCGATATATCCGGCTCCGACGACAGCGACTTTCTTTATAGAGGTATCTCCAAGCTTTTCGATGACCTCAGCCGCATTCTGATAGAGCTTTACAAACTGTACATTTTCAAGGCTCATGCCTGGCAGCTGAGGTCCCACCGGAGTAGAGCCTGTGGCAAGGATCAGCTTGTCGTAAGGGTATTCACAGTCTTTGCTGGCTGCATCCTTTGTATAGACGACCTTGCTGTCAAAATCTACGGAATTGACCGAGGTCTCCATATAGATCTTTGCGCCCTTCCCTTCCAATATTTCTTTGCTGGAATAAAACAGTCCGTCAGGCCCGGAAATCTGTCCCCCGATCCAGAGTGCCATTCCACAGCCTAAGAAACTAATATTGGAATTGGCGTCAAAGGCGGTGACGTCCACATCCTTATAATTGTCGAGTATCGTATTCAGCGCTGCAGTACCTGCATGATTCGCACCGATGACAATGATTTTTTTTGGCATAATCTTAATCTCCTTTATATCTGATAAGACTTCGTATCATAATCAGTATGCCAAAAAAAGAAAAAATTATTGATGTGTCCGGGAAAATGCTCCGCTGTTTGAAAATTCTGTTTTGGGAAATACTTCTTGAGACATTAGTTACAGGAGGAATAAAACGATGCTGATTATAAACGGGAAAATCCTTCCTATGGAAGGAAAAACAATAGAAAACGGATATGTACAGACGAAAGGTGAGGTAATAAAAGAACTGGGGAAAATGGAGCAGGCACCGTCGCCGGGTAAGGGGGAAGAAGTCCTCGATGTGAAAGGGGCCTGGGTCATGCCGGGACTCATTGATGCCCACTGCCATGTGGGAATTATGGAGGAGAAAAGAGGTACGGCAGGAGATGACTGCAACGAAGCTACAGATCCTATAACTCCTGCCGTGAGGGCTGTGGACGGAGTAAATCCGATGGACCCTGCGTTTCACGATGCGATTATCGCAGGGATCACTTCACTGATGACAGGACCCGGCAGTGCAAATGTGGTGGGAGGCCAGTCCATATTTTTAAAGACACACGGACGGTGTGTCGATGAAATGGCAGTGCTCAATCCTGCGGCAATGAAAGCTGCTTTCGGAGAAAACCCCAAAAATGAATACGGTGGGAGAGACCTCATGCCCGGAACACGGATGGGAACGGCTGCACTCCTGAGGGAAGTGCTGTTTCAGGCAAAACAGTACCAGAAAGAGAAACAGGAGGGAATACTGGAAAAAGAAGATTTTCAGATGGAACCGTGGCTTCCCGTGCTGGAAAAAAAGATTCCGCTAAAGACCCATGCCCACAGGGCAGATGACATTCTGACCGCAATCCGGATCGCCAAGGAGTTTGAGATTGACCTGACCCTGGATCACTGTACGGAAGGCCATCTGATCGCTGAGGAAATTGCAGAATCCGGATTTCCTGCAATTATCGGTCCTGATCTGACTGCCCGGTCCAAGATTGAAGTACAGAATATGAGCTTCAAGACCAACGGGATCTTAGAAAAGGCTGGGGTCCTGACGGCTATTATGACAGACCATCCGGTATCATTGATCCGGTATCTGCCTCTCTGCGCAGGACTGGCCGTGAAACAGGGCATGTCCATGGAAGGAGCACTGAAGACGGTGACCATCAATGCCGCTAAGATCTGCCGTGTGGATGACCGGGTCGGAAGCCTGAAGCCGGGTAAAGATGCGGATATCGCAGTTTTTTCTGACAATCCGGTGAATACCCTTACCAAGACTCTTTATACAATCATCAATGGGCAGATTGTTTACCATGAGGGAGATAAGAGTTAAGGCTTTAAGATGACCTTGATGCACTCATCCTCTTTTTCATCGAAGATCTTATAGGCGTGTTTTCCTTTGCTCAGAGGAAGGCGGTGGGTGATGATATCCGTGGCATCAAAGGAACCGTCCGCGATCTGTGAAAGAATTGGGTCCACATACCTCTGGGCAGGACACTGACCCATTCTCAATGTGATATTCCGGTCAAAAAAGTTGCCCAGAGGGAACAGATTATATCTTCCGCCGTAGACACCGATCATTGCCACGGTGCCGCATTTTCTCACCGCTTCGGAGGAGATCTCGATGGCAGACTTGGAGCCGGCCTGGAGTTTCAGGGCGGATTCCACTTTTTCTACAACTGACATTTTCCCGTCCATACCCACGCAGTCGATGACAACATCGGCGCCGCCGTGGGTTTTTTCTTTGATTTCCATACCGGTGTTATCATAGTCCTTAAGATTCATGACCTCGGCGCCGTAGGATGCCGCATGCCGCAGCCTGTAGTCTACGCTGTCCACGGCAATGACACGTTCTGCACCCAGCAAAAAGGCCCATTTGACTGTCAAAAGGCCGACAGGGCCGCAGCCTAAGACCACGACGGTGTCACCCGGTTTCATGCCGCTGATATCCACGGCCCATCTGGAGGTGGGGAGGATGTCAGTCAGGAATAAGACCTGCTCATCTTCAAGTTCTTCCGGAACTTTCACAGGCCCTACATTGGCGTAAGGAACCCGCAGATACTGTGCCTGTCCTCCCGGATATCCGCCGAAGGCGTCACTGTACCCGAACAGGCCGCCGGCTCCTCCGTTTGGATTAGAGTTGTCGCACTGGCTGTATTCCCCGTGTTCGCAGAAGAAGCAGTGTCCGCAGGCCACAGGGAACGGAACGATGACCCGGTCACCTTTCTTTACATTGGTTACGGCTTTTCCAGTTTCTGCAACGATTCCCATGGTCTCATGTCCGAGAATAAATCCCGGATTCAGGGCAGGAACCCGGCCGTGGATCAGATGGAGATCGGAGCCGCAGATGGCCGTGGAAGTCACTTTTACGATGATATCATCCTCCCTTTCAATCCTTGGGTCCGGAACCTTTTCCACTCCCACATCTTTCACTCCGTGATAAACAATCGCATCCATAATTTGTACCGTCCTTTCTAAATATCATATTTACTTTTTAATATGGCTTTTGTCATAGACAGCTATACTTGACAATTAATTCTTACAGATGTAAGATTTAAAAAAGGAGACAAATGACTATGAGAATCATAAAAATTTTGATCCCAGTGCTGGGATGCCTTTTCTGTCTTTCTGCCTGCGCCACAGAAACGAATAAGAATCCGAAAGGAAGGACAGAAAAGATCAAAAAAGAACTTTGTGCGGCGGCAGACTGCTATCAGACAATTTATGCATCCGCAGGCAAAGGGAAAGGCATGAATCCTGTGCTGGAAAAAGGGGAGATCCACAAGATTGTTCAGCAGCTTGGAACATGCGGATATTCTGCCGCGTGTATGGAAAATGACTGCGATATGCAGAATGGACGGACAGTGGAGAAAGATTTGCTGAAAGCCGGAAAGGGCGGGAAGACTTCCGCCGTATTTTTCTGTGTCACCAGATCAGGCGGAATCCACAGATATGAACTGAAGCCGAAAGGAAACAAAGCGGAATTCACAGACGCTTATCTGGACTGGAACAAACAGGGGAATCCGGCAGTATCCTATGTAAAAAAAGAGGAAGCATCCTCCTGGAGGCTGACGAAGAAAGGATGGCTGATCTGGGAGACCAAACATACAGAAAATGAGGAGATGGATACCCACAGCATGATCCGCATCCGCCCTCTTAAAAAAGAATACCGCAGATTTTGCAGGAAATATATTGAACCGGTGGGTTACAGGGGAAATAATCTGTTTCTTATCGACTGGAATGAAAAAAAGCCGGGAAAACTTTATGTAAATGATCTCTATGAGTATCTGTACCGCATAGAGACCGGCAGACATTTTGACGGGGACAACGGGACAAAAGGGATTCCATCTGAAGAATTTGAACTTCTGCTGCAAAAATATCTTCCGTTTTCAAAGAGACAGATCCGTGTCCGGGCAGACAGAAGCGAAGACGGAACACGTTATCTGTGGGAGCCTTTAAGGTGCGGAAATTTAATTCCCCAAAGTATGCCGGTTCCTGAGGTGATTGGGGCAGAGCATAAAAGAGATGGAAGAATCGTTCTCACCGTGGATGCTGTTTTAAAACAAAAGGGGACGGACTGCCTGTTCCGCCATAAAGTAACTCTGAAAAAATTTGGGGACGGCAGGGTGCGTTATATTGGGAATCAGATCAGAACAGCAGATAAAGAGAGAGTTTTGGATTACCAGAAAAGGAACCGATAAAGCTACCAGACGATAAAGTTTTCTGTTATAATGGCAGAAAGCGAAGTCAGGAGGTTTTGAGTATGGAAATATCAAAAGTGACGGAAGTATTTTTCAGCCCTACATACAGCACGGAACGCATTGTCAGACTGATTGGTGAAGCATGGGAAGAAACGCATCAGGAGATTGATCTTTCCAGGATACCAAAGGAAAGGGAAATACACGAATTTGGTGCACAGGATCTGGTGATCTTCGGAGTTCCGTCCTACGGGGGAAGAGTGCCGGCTCCGGCTGCAGAACGGTTTCGGAATTTAAAGGGACAAAAGACACCGATCATCCTTCTGACCGCATTCGGGAACCGGGATTATGACGACACTCTTCTTGAGATGAAAGACCTGGCAGAGGAGCAGGGATTTGTTCCTGCGGCAGCCGTGGCTGCGGCGGCGGAACATTCCATTATGCGCCAGTATGCAGAAGGAAGGCCCGACAGCCGGGATCAGAGTGAACTCACGGATTTTGCTGTGAAAATCCGGGAAAAGATACAGCAGACAGAAGATATCGAAGGCATGACAGAACTTTCCGAGAAAGGAAACCGGCCATACCGGGAGTACAATGGAGTTCCCATGAAGCCTTCTGCCGGTAAACAGTGTAAGAAGTGCGGCCTGTGTGCCCGTCTCTGTCCGGTCGGCGCCATACCCGCAGAGCATCCGGAAGAGACACTGAAGGAAACATGTATCTCCTGTATGCGGTGCATCGCCGTCTGTCCGGAACACGCGAGGAAAGTCAGCAGACCGGTGCTCATGGCAGCATCTGTGAAACTGAAAAAAGAGTGCAGTGAACGAAAAAGGAATGAGTTGATTTTATGAAGCCGGAACTGATTATGCTTGGAACCGGAAATGCGATGGTTACCAAGTGCTATAATACATGCTTTGCTCTCCGGAATGAGGAAGAATATTTTCTTGTGGATGCGGGGGGAGGAAATGGGATCCTTTCACAATTGGAAAAAGCACAGATCCCATTTGAACAGATCCGCCATATGTTTTTAACCCATGCCCACACAGACCACATTCTCGGTGCCGTGTGGATCATAAGGAAAGCCGCTGCTATGATGCTCGCCGAAACTTATCAAGGACGTTTTACGATCTACTGCCACGATGAGGCGGCGAAGGTTCTTAGGGAGATATGCGAACTGACGCTGGCCGGAAAATTCTTAAAGTTTCTGGGCAGTAAAATACGAATACAGGAAGTAAAAGACGGAGAAGGGATACAGATCTCAGACATGTGTGTCCGTTTTTTTGATATACATTCCACAAAGGCGAAGCAATTTGGATTTCGAACGGATTTGGAGAAAGACATTTCACTGGTATGTCTTGGTGATGAACCGTACAACAGCTTATGTAAGCCCTATGTGGAAGGAGCAGACTGGATGCTCTGCGAAGCCTTTTGTCTGTACGGTATGAGGGATATTTTCCATCCATATGAAAAGCACCACAGCACGGCGCTGGACGCCGGGAATCTGGCCGAAAAACTTAAAGTCAGAAATCTGGTGCTTTACCATACGGAGGATACCGATTTAAAGAATCGGAAGAAGCAGTATACAAAAGAGGTCAAACTGCTGTACTCAGGGAATGTCTATGTGCCCGATGACCTGGAGGTGCTGAAGCTGTAACGAAAAATGTCAGCAGCCAGAAGCACCCAGATAATGACGGAAGATCTGAACATGGACTTTTTCATCCATGGCGATCCGGTTCAGCACAGCACAGACAAACGGGTCCTGTATCTTAGAGGCAGTCTCCAGATAAAAGCTGGCGGCAGCCTCTTCTGCTTCCATGTTGCTTTTCAGTGCCTGGTGAAGATCCTTTGTATAATCAGGGGCATCTCCGCTCCAGCACTGGCAGGGGTCTTCCGCAAATCTGGGATCGCCGCCCAGAAGGGAGACCAGTGTGCCGAGCATCTGCATGTGGTGCATTTCCACCTTTGCTATTTTCATCAGAGTATCGGCCAGCGAGGAATACTTTTTAAAGAAGATCCAGTTTTGATAAATATATGTGGTGACAGCCGTCAGTTCGCTGGACTGGGCTCTCAGTGCTGGCAGTATCATTTCCGCATACCGGGGATTCCGCCGGGCTGCTTTTACAGGCGGGTAGGGATGGGGGTCTGTGACCGCCGGATGGTAAGAATCACAAAATGTCATATAAAACATCCTTTGCTGTTTCAGTTGTTTTTATAATATGCACACCCGGACAGACGGTGAATCTTTATCGTACATTTTCAGAGAATATGCATATTCTATAAGTACTCAGATTTGAAGGGTGTAGGGACCGGTGAGACAGCAAAGAAAAGAACGGATAGCCATGAAAGTGTCTGTCAATAGTATTCTTGTAAACCTGATATTGTCGGCATTTAAGTTATTTGCCGGCATTGCGGCAAGATCCGGAGCCATGATCTCGGATGCGGCCCACTCTGCATCCGACGTGTTCAGCACGGTCATTGTCATGGCGGGGGTTGTTCTGGCTTCCAGGGAAGCAGATGAAAAACATCAGTACGGCCACGAACGGATGGAATGTGTGGCGGCGGTCCTGCTGGGAGCAGTACTGTGCATCACAGGGCTTTTCATAGGAGCGGCCGGACTTCAGAAGATTTTTGCGGGGGATCAGGGAAAACTTGTGATTCCCGGAGCTCTGGCCATGGCGGCCGCCCTGATCTCCATAGCCGTCAAAGAGGGAATGTACTGGTATACGAGGAATGCGGCCAGGAAAATTGATTCTGCTGCGCTGATGGCGGATGCGTGGCACCACCGCTCTGACGCACTGTCTTCCGTCGGCAGCTTTGTCGGCGTCCTGGGAGCCAGGATGGGTTTTCCGATTCTGGACCCCCTGGCGAGTGTAGTGATCTGCATTTTTATCGTAAAAGCGTCCTACGACATTTTCGCAGATGCCGTGCGCAAAATGATCGATGAGTCGTGCAGCAGGGAGACGGTGGAACAGATGAGAAGCGTGATCCTTGACCAGAAGGGAGTCAGGGGGATTGATGATATCCGGACGAGAAAATTCGGAGCCAGGGTATATGTGGATGTGGAAATCTGTATGGACGGGAATCTTCCGCTCAGAAAGGCCCACGAGACGGCGGAAAAAGTCCACTTGAAAATTGAGGAGAAGTTTGCGCCGGTGAAACATTGTATGGTACACGTAAATCCCGTCAAGAATGAAGATGGGGGAATGAACGAGGAAATGACAAAATGAAACTAATTTTATCTTACTTGAAACATTATAAAAAAATGTTTGCGCTGAATGTTTTTTCGGTATTCGGCTTTGCTCTCGTGGAGCTGGGGATACCGACCATCGTAGCGTGGATGATCGACCGGGGCGTATCGGAAAAGGACACGGCTTTTATTTTTGAGATGGGAGGAGTGATCCTCCTGATCTCTCTGCTCGGAACTGCTGGGACGATCCTGCTGGGCTACTGCTGTGCCTATCTGTCCACTTCGATTACGCGGGACATCCGAAATGACATGTTTGAAAAGACGCAGGAATTTTCACACAGGGAATTCAAAGAATTCGGGACGGCATCCCTGATTACGAGGACGACCAACGACGCTTTTCAGATTCAGATGTTTTTGAATATTCTGTTCCGCACCGCGCTGATGACCCCGGTAATGACTGTTGGCAGCATCGTGCTTGTGCTGAAAGCTTCTCTGAGTCTTTCCATGGTGATCCTGGGGACGGTTCCCTTTATCGTCGTAGGTGTGATCATTGTGGCAAAACGCTCTGAACTTTTAAGTGAGCGCCAGCAGTCTTCGCTGGAATGGATCAACCGCATTTCCAAGGAAAATATCAGCGGTATCCGGGTCATCCGGGCGTTTACCAACGACCGGCATGAAAAGAAGCGCTTTGATGAGGCAAACAGTGCCTATATGGGATATTCCAAAAAGCTGTTTAAACTGATGTCTGTCACTCAGCCGGCCTTTTATTTTCTTATGAATTTAGCCGGCATGCTCATTTACTGGATTTCCAGCATTATGATAGAGCAGGGAGGGCTGAACATTGGACAGCTGGTAGCCTTCATGGATTATCTGTTCCATGTGATGTTCTCTATTATGCTGTTCTGTCTGGTTTTCATGATGTATCCGAAAGCGGCGGTCAGCGCCAGGAGGATTACAAAAATCTTCGACGCTGTGCCGGCAGTTGAAAATGCTTCGGGAGAAGGAGGCAGCCCTATCCGCATTGATGAGATCACGTTTGACCATGTGACCTTCGCATACCCGGACGGGGAGGAAGCAGTGCTCACCGACGTGTCCTTCACTGTGAAAAAGGGAGAGACGATTGCATTTATTGGCAGCACGGGTTCCGGGAAAAGCACTCTGATCAATCTCGTACCCAGGGCTTATGATGTGTCCGGCGGAAGGATTCTGGTCAATGGGAAGGACATCAGGGAGATCGATCTTAAGTCTCTGAGAAATTCTATCGGTTTTATACCGCAGAAGGCTATGCTTTTCTCCGGAAGCATCGCTGATAACCTCAAGTTTGGAAAAGAAGATGCCTCTTTGAAAGAAATGGAGGAGGCGGCAAAAACCGCCCAGGCATATGATTTTATCATGGAAAAAGGCGGGTTTGACGTGCAGATCACGGAAAATGCAACCAATGTATCCGGCGGACAGAGGCAGAGGCTTTCCATCGCGCGGGCACTTGTGAGAAAGCCGGAAGTCTATATTTTTGACGATTCTTTCTCTGCTCTTGATTTTAAGACCGATGCAAAGCTCAGAAAAGAACTGAAAAAGGTTTTGAAGGACGCGGTCATGATGGTCGTAGCCCAGAGAATCACCAGCATCATGGATGCAGATAAGATCATGGTGCTCAATGAGGGCCGGGTCGTGGGAGCCGGAACTCATAAAGAACTGCTGGAAAGCTGCAGGATTTATCAGGAGATCGCCGCATCCCAGCTGGATAAGGAGGAACTGGCCCATGATTAAGAAAATAAAACAGGCAGGTGCGGTGATCAGCAGACTCAGGCCGTTTATCGCTCCTTATAAATGGGGATTCATCGGAGCGGTTGTGATGACGGTTTTAAGCGTGGCCGCCATGACCTCGGCGCCAAGGATCGAGGGAATGATTACCACCCAGCTGGCCAAAGACGCAGCGCAGATTGCAGGAAAAGTACCCGGCGCGGGAGTACAGTTTGATGTGATCGTGAAAATTCTTGCTGTACTGGCGGTAATCTATATCATAAAGATGGCATCCCAGGTCATCAGTATGTTTCTGCTGACCAATTCCATCCAGAGCGCCATGCATGATATGAGAAATGCGGTGCAGGATAAGATCCGAAGGCTGCCGGTGAAATATTTCGATACCCACAGCTTTGGGGATACGTTAAGCCGGGTGACAAATGATATCGATTCGGTATCCAACGGTTTGCAGCAGAGCTTTACCCAGGTTATCAGCGGCGTCCTGACGCTCATCCTGGTCCTTGTGATGGTGTTTACCATTCAGCCGGTGATGGCATGGCTGGTCGTGCTGATCATTCCTGTCAGTATTCTGATCAGTGTGGCTGTGGTAAGGAAAAGCCAGAAGCACTTCAAGGCGCAGCAGGATTCTCTGGGAGAACTGAACGGGACGATCACGGAGCTATATACGGGATACAATGAGATCCTGCTGTTCGGAAGGCAGCAGTCTTCCCAGGAACGGTTTAAAGAGATCAACGGAAGACTCCAGAAGCATGCTCTGAAAGCACAGTTTGTCTCTTCCATGATGAGTCCGCTGATTTCTCTGTCTGTATATCTGTGTATCGGAGGCGTGGCGGTGTCCGGGACTGTCTTTGTCATACAGGGGATGCTGACCGTGGGCAATCTCCAGGCTTTCATCCGATATATCTGGCAGTGCAATGAACCCCTCTCACAGGTGGCCCAGCTTTCAGCACAGATACAGGCAGCATTTGCAGGGATGAAAAGAATTTTCGAGATCCTCGATGAACCTGAGGAGATTCCAGATCCAAAACCGGGAACACGCATCTTGGATGTAAGAGGAGAGGTTTCATTCGAGCATGTGGCCTTTGGATACGGAGACAAACCGGTCATAAAGGATTTGGATATTCATATAAAAAGCGGCCAGATGGTCGCTATCGTAGGTCCTACAGGGGCCGGGAAAACAACGATCATCAACCTGCTGCTGCGCTTCTATGACACAGACAGCGGAAGAATCCTGATTGACGGCGTGGATATCAAGTCCATGAAAAGAGAAGACTTAAGAAGCATGTTCGGCATGGTCCTTCAGGACACATGGCTGTTTTCCGGAACGATTTATGAAAACATCCGGTATGGAAGGCTGGATGCCAGAAAGGATGAGGTGATCGACGCGGCCAAGACGGTAAATGTTCATCACTTTATCCGGACGCTGCCGAAAGGTTATGATATGGAGATCGACGAAGAAGGAAGCAATATTTCCCAGGGTGAAAAACAGCTTCTTACGATTGCAAGGGCGGTGTTAAAGGACCCGAAAATTTTGATTCTGGATGAAGCCACATCTTCCGTGGATACAAGGCTTGAAAAGATACTTCAGGAAGCCATGCATAAGCTGCTGGCCGGAAGGACCAGCTTTGTCATTGCCCACAGGCTGTCGACGATAAAAAATGCAGATCTGATCCTCGTGCTGAAAGAAGGCCGGATCGTCGAGACCGGCACGCACACGGAACTGCTTGAAAAAAAGGGATACTACGAACAGCTTTACCACTCACAATTTTCCACATAAAAAAATCACCAGACTGTAGTTTCGCAGGTCTGGTGATTTTTCTTTTTGTATTAAAGCAGACAGCTGATTACTTTTAAGTGTTTCAGGGCATGGAAAATTCCATCCTCTTTATAATGGCGGGTGACGTAATCTGCGGCTTTTTTCGCTGCCCGGGTTGCGTTTTCCATGGCAACTGCCGTACCGGCGGCCTCAAACATGTGAACGTCATTGTCTCCGTCTCCGAATGCATAGCTGTCATCCTGTGAAAAGCCGAGGGCACTGGTCGTATAGGCAACAGCATGTCCTTTGTTGAAGGATACGCTGGAGACATCGGCGGAGCCGTCAAAGTGGTCGTTAATGATATATTTGCCGTCAAAATTCTGCTTGATTGTCTTTAGATGTGCCGCATCTTTGTAGATGATATCAAATGCATAGGCTCTGACATCCCGGATGTCCCAGCTATCTTCATGAATTACATCGATGGATTCGTATGGTCTCGTATGTCCGTACAGATACAGCGGATTGCCGTGGTATACGACGCCGTCTCCGAGGAGACAGTAGGAGCACTGGGAAACCCTGCACAGCTTAATGATTTCTTTCAGTTCTGCGACGGTGAAGCTGTTGTCCAGCAGGACGTTTCCCTCGTGCTCTATGCGTCTGCCGTTTGCGGCGATAAATCCGTCGGACAGCCCGGAAAACATACGCCTGATATAGCCGGCGGGCCTTCCTGATGCGATCATGACCGTGTGTCCTTTTAACCTCAGTTCCCGAAGGGCTTTCTGATTCGAGGGAAGGATGTCTTCCTGATCCGCAAGGGTCCCGTCGATATCAAAGAAAAAAATTTTTTTGGACATAGTATGATACCTCCATTCTGATTGCAGCTATTATACCATATATACAGAGGAATGTGTCACTTACCCTCTGTTTTTTACCACTTGGCTGTTTTTCATTTACAGCCTCACGGGCTCTGCTATAATAAAGGCGTGGAGATGAAAAGATGAAGATACAGATTGAGATTGATGAAAATTTAATGGAAGAAGAGGTCATCATCCGGTGTGCCGGTTTAAATGACATCGTCCAGGAAGTGCAGAAAGCGGTCTCGGAGGCAGCATCCGGGACACAGACGGCCGTGTTTTCCAAGGGAGAGCAGGAGTACTATTTTCCCTTGTCCAAGGTTCTGTTTTTTGAGACAGACGGAAACACCATCAACGTGCACACGGCGGATGATATCTACGAGACCAGGTACCGGCTGTATGAACTGGAAGAGATGCTTCCGGGGTCCTTCATGAGGATCTCAAAGTCGGCCGTTGTCAACACCAACAGGATCTATTCCATCAGCAGGGGGATATCGGCTTCCGGCATCATACAGTTTGAACATACCCATAAACAGCTGTATGTGTCGAGACTTTATCTGAAACCGCTGAAACAAAAATTAGAAGAAAAGAGGATCGGGAGATGAAGAAAGAAAAGATTTTCTGGGGATTGTTTTTTATCTTTGGAGCAGTGTTTATTATTTTTGGAAGACTGGGATACTTGAGAGAAGTCAGTGTATTCAGCCTCATGCTGACGATATTTTTTGCGGCTATGCTGATCAAAAGCCTGATGCATCTGGAGTATACGGGAATCCTGTTTTCCATTGCATTTCTCTGCATCATTTATGCAGGGCCGCTGGGAATCGCCGCTGTCACGCCATGGCCGGTATTAGGAGCTGCACTCCTGGGAAGCATCGGGTGCCATCTGCTGTTTCCTTCCAGGAAAAAGAGATGGAAGGAATGGCACAGAGATGAGCCGTTTGAGTCAGTCATTGACGAGGAGGACGGAACTGCTGTCTGCCACAGAACTACATTCGGTTCTACCGTCAAATATGTAAATTCTGATCATTTCAAATATGCACAGTTTGACGTAAGCTTCGGGGAGATCAAGGCTTACTTCGACAACGCAGAAGTAGAGGGTGGAGATGCTGAAATCAATGTGGACGTATCGTTTGCCGGGATGGAACTTTTCCTGCCGAAAGAGTGGACGGTGATCAATCAGGCCAGTGCTGTCTTCGGGGCTGTGGATGAGAAAAACAGGAACCACGGCGACGGTACGATACGGATCAGACTGACCGGAAGAATCAGCTTTGGGGGAGTGACGATTATCTATGTGTGACATTTTGACCAGTTTTCCGGCTTGCTGTCTCAGAGATGTAAGATTTTCTAACTTTCATCAAAGTCTCTGCGGCGGCCCGCTCGGAACTCGCTGACGCTGGCCTAGAGTACTTAGGGAAGGCAAACGAAGTGCGGACTGAGCTTAGTACGAAGGCCGTTCGAAGGAACTTAATGAGCAGGAGCCGTAGGCGAAGTGCGAATTTAGTGAATCGAACCTCATTGCCTCCGAGCCTTTGCTGAAAGAAGAAAAACTAACATCTCTTCGAATGCAAGGCCTCCAAACTGGTCAAAATGGACGTAATGTCTGCTGGAGCAGGCTGCAAAGAGTCAAACTCATAGATATTTATACAAATGTATGTATAAATTCAATTTTAAAAGTATTTATACAAATGTTCAAAATAAGGTATGGATTTTATCATAGAATGGAAGTAAAATGAAGTTATATTACCAGTGGTATTATTTTTGTTGCAGGTGGTAACTATATTTGAAAGTAAGATTCGGGAGGAAGCGAAATGGATGAGATCTTAAACTATTCTATGAATGAAATGGCAAAGGCAAGTTTTGACTGCAGCTGCGGAAGGCATCATACTCTGGATATCGACAAGCTGGTGATGGGCCAGGGAGTGATCAAAGAACTGCCGGAAATGGTGAAGGGCCTTGGCGCAAAGAAAGTCTACATGCTGAGCGACAACAATACATACAAAGCAGCGGGAGAAACTGCGGAAACACTGTTGAAGGATGCAGGATTTCAGGTGAAAAGTGTGGTACTGGATTCAGGGGAAGATATTCTGATCCCGGATGAGCAGGCTGTGGGAACCATGTTCTTAAATCTGGAGCCGGAGACGGATGTTTTAATCGCGGCAGGTTCCGGAACTTTGAATGATATGGTAAAATATATGTCAGCCAGGACAAAGATCCCATATATCGTTGTCTGCACCGCACCTTCCATGGACGGCTATGCATCAGACGGAGCTCCTCTGATACTGGGAGGAAAGAAGATTTCCTTTATTGCAACCCTTCCTTACGGTATCCTAGGAGATACAGACATCATGAAGCAGGCGCCGATGCATATGATCCGCGCCGGATTCGGGGATGTGATCGGAAAACTTACCGCTCTCGCAGACTGGTATTTGTCCAGGGAGATGACCGGGGAATACTGCTGTGAGACATGTGTGACTCTCGTGCAGAAAGCCCTCGATAAAGTAACCGGAAGTGCAGAGGCACTTGCAGACAGGGACGAAGAAGCAGTTCTCTATCTGATCGAGGCGCTGACGCTCACCGGAGTAGCCATGGGACTGATCGGCGTATCCCGTCCGGCATCCGGAGCAGAGCATATGCTCAGTCATTACTGGGAGATGGAATTCATCGCAAGGAAAAAGTATCCGGAGCTCCACGGAATCAAAGTGGGCATCGCTACACCGATCATCGCGGAAATTTTCGAGATCATGGGTGACGAAATACCGGATGCGGCAAAGAAGCTGGCGCCTTCCAGGGGATATGTGGAAGGACTTTTAAAAACCGTAGGTGCGCCGGTTTCCCCAAAAGAGATCGGAATCGACAGGGATCTGTTTTATCAGAGTCTGCTTGACGGATACAAAGTCAGAGACCGGTACAGCGTCTTAGACCTGGCAGTGGAACAAGGAAAGATGCAGGAGATCGCGGAGAAGATCACACATCGCTTTTATGATGAAGATTAAGGAGAAAGACAGATGAAGCAAAATATTCAGGCAGTGAAAGATATCAAATGTTTTGTCCTCGACATGGACGGGACCATCTATCTTGGAAATGACTTGTTTCCGTTTACACAGGACTTTTTAAAGAAAGTGGAAGACACAGGGAGGGAGTATTATTTCTTTACGAATAATTCTTCCAAGAGCCAGCAGGCCTACATAGATAAACTTTGGGGAATGGGAATATCCATCACACCGGAACAAATGATGATTTCCAGTCATGTAATGATTCAGTATTTAAAAAAGAATCATCTGGGGGAAACCCTCTATGTGGTAGGAACCCCTTCTCTTTTAAAAGAGTTTGAAGCCTTTGACATGCCGCTTGTGGACGAAAACCCGGATATCGTGATCCTTGGATTTGATACTACACTTACTTATGAGAAGATTTCGAAAGCCTGCCATTATGTGCGCAATGGATGTACATATTACGGCATCAATCCGGACTGGAACTGTCCGATGGAAGGCGGAAACTTCATACCGGACTGCGGTTCCATGGCGAAGCTGGTGGAGGCATCCACGGGACGCTTTCCTGAATTCTTTGGGAAACCTTCCAAGCATACGCTGAATTATTTTGTGGAGCAGTCAGGGTACCGCCCGGAGGAGATCGCTATTGTAGGCGACCGGCTGTATACGGATATTGCAGTGGCGGACGGAAGTCCCGTGACTTCCATTCTGGTGCTTTCCGGAGAGAGTACTCTGGAGGATGTGGAGAAAAGTGATGTGAAGCCGGATGTGATTGTGGATTCATTGGAGGATATTACAGAGGTACTTTAGCCTTCATTGATTTTGTGCAGGCCGGATGTTATAATGGAGACAATCAAAGGAGGAATTCATTATGACAAAAAAAGAAGCATTTTTCTTCGGCGGATTCTGGCTCTGGCTCGGCGTGGTCGTCGGTTTTTTGATCGCTCCGATTAAAAAAGGAGTGGAGATCGGCAATAACAATACGTGTGACAACAACACTTATGAAGGCAGAAAAAAGAAACCTGAGCCGGACAAAAAGCACCATTAATAATCAATACCCTTTCGGAGCCATGGTTCCGAAAGGGTATTTTCACGTCTTATTAAAATGTCTCAGATGAAACGTTTTCCCTGACGGCTGTTGGTCTCCTTCATGCGCCGGGAAATCTCATTCAATACTTTTCTTTTGTTGAGCGTCCAGCGGGGAGCGATCAGCAGATCTTTGGGTCCGTCCCCTGTCAGGCGGTGGATAACGATATCTTCCCGCAGTTCCTCAATACATCGGATCACGAAATCAACATAGTCATCCAGTTCATAGACCGGGAATGGATGCTTCTCATACAGAGCGCCGAGATCAGTGTGTTTCAGCACATGAAGGAGGGAAAACTTCACTCCGTTTACTGGCAGCT
The DNA here is from genome assembly GCF_000432215.1 of Anaerostipes sp. CAG:276. Taxonomy (NCBI): domain Bacteria; kingdom Bacillati; phylum Bacillota; class Clostridia; order Lachnospirales; family Lachnospiraceae; genus Anaerostipes; species Anaerostipes sp. CAG:276. Next base: position 93,928 of record NZ_FR889182.1, on the reverse strand, counting down.
GATTTAAATACCGGACAGACTCAAGCATCATCTCTTCCGTTTCTCCGGGGAGTCCAAGGATTAGGTGGACGACAACATTGATCCCCAGATCGTGCAGTGCTTTTACTGCCTGTTCAAAACAGGAAAGAGGATAGCCTCTTCGGATGAATTGTGCAGTTTTCTCATGGATGGTCTGGAGTCCAAGTTCCACGAAGACGGGTTTTATCTGATTCAGTTCATCGAGCAGTTCAAGCACGTCCGGGGGAAGACAGTCCGGACGGGTCCCCACAGCCAGTCCCACAATTTCTTGCCTTAAAATCGCATCATAAAAAAGAGAATGAAGCTTTTCATATGGGGCATAGGTATTGGTAAACGCCTGAAAGTAGGCGATATATTTTGATGCATCTGTCTTTTGCCTGATCATGCGGATGCCTTCTTCAATCTGTTCACCAATGGGGAGAGCAGCGTCGGGTGCAAAATCTCCGGAGCCTCCTTCGCTGCAGAAAATACAGCCTCTGGTTCCAAGGGTGCCGTCCCGGTTTGGGCAGGTGAAGCCGCCGTTTAAAGATATTTTGTATACTTTTTCTCCGAAGGTCTGCTTTAAATAAGAATTAAAAGAGTAATAACGTTTTCCATCCCAATTCATAAGATGCGGTTCCTTTCTGCTGTGTGGTATAGTTCCATAGTTTCTTCACATATTGATCATAAGCCTTTCAAATTCTTCCTATATGATAAAAACATCTATAAAAGAAGGATAGGGAGGCTTATATTCATGAAGAAAAAATGGAAGGATATCATGGTTATGATACCGGGAAAAATGAAAAAACACAAGAAGCTGACGGCCGCTTTGTTGGTTTTATTTGTGTTGGCCGGTGTATTTGCAGGAAGATTGGCCTTGACCAGGAAGGCAAAAGGCGGGAATCAGATCCAGACTCAGAAGGCCACAAAGGGAACGATCAAAAAGACAGTGGAGGGCAGCGGTTCGGTGGCATCTGCTGCCACCCAGACCGTCTCTTTTTCCAGTGATGTGAGCGTACAGTCGATTAAAAAGAAAGACGGTTCCTCAGTGAAGAAAGGGGATACCATAGCAGTGCTCACAAGTTCTTCGCTGGAGGATTCGATCAGCAGTCTGGAAAATCAGATCTCCTCTCTGGAGAACACCCTTTCACAGGGAGCGGAGAGCGCGTCAAGTACGATCAGTTCTAAAGTTTCCGGAAGGGTAAAACGCATTTATGCAAAAGATGGTACAGCAGTGGCGAAGACCATGGACAGCAAAGGCGCTCTGATGGAAATCTCGGCGGACGGAAAGCTCAAGATAGAGTTTAAGCCCTCACAAACCGTAAAGACCGGAGACAGTGTCACCGTAAAATTTGGAGAGTATTCGGTGTCCGGAAAGATTTCCGGTGTCAGTTCCGGGAAAGCCACAGCAGTGATCTCCGACAGTTACTACTATGATGTAGATACAAAGGCTTCTGTATATAACAGCAGCAATAAAAAGCTGGGTTCTGGAAAGCTGAAGTCCAACAGCCCGATCACAGTGACGGGAGACAAGGGAACGGTGAGTTCCATTGAAGTGTCCAAAAATCAGAAGGTGTATTCGGGAACGACACTGATCACATTGAGCGGAGCAGGATATTCAAAAACATACGAGAGCAATCTGGCAAAACATGAGGCTTTGGTTGACCAGCTGGAAGAATTAAAAAAAGAAAAGAAGAATCTGACGGTGACGGCAAAGTATGACGGAGTGGTGGATGAACTTTCAGCCTCCGCAGGAACCATGGTATCTAAGGGGAAAACCTTTTGTAAAGTGGTGAGTACAACAGCTTATAAGGTAAACATTGATGTGGATGAGCTGGATATCAAAGAGATTAAGACCGGACAGAGCGTATCAGTGACAGCGGACGCAATAGAGGATAAAACATTTAAAGGAACGGTGACCAAAGTTTCCAAGATCGGGACCAATACGGACGGGGTAGCCACCTATCCTGTGACCATAGAACTCAGTGATGCGGAGGATCTCTATCCTGCTATGAGTGCTACTGCCACAATTACTACTCAAGAGGCATCAGATGCGGTTCTTGTACCTGTATCTGCTGTACAGTCAAAGAATGGGAAAAACTATGTGGCAGTCGTCAGCGATGAAAGCGAAGAAGGTACATTAAAAGAGGTAGAAGTGGGAATTATGAATGATTCTTATGCCCAAATCACTTCCGGTATCAGCGAAGGTGATCAGGTTCAGGTGATTACCAAAAACACTTCTAATAAAAGTGAAGACGACAAGATGATGGGACCGGACGGCCTGGGCAGCGGAAACGGAAAAGGCGGCGGAAGCGGGGCACCCGGCGGCGGATCCGGAATGCCGGGCGGGTCCAGATAGGAGGAGACATATGATTGAGGTAAAAGATTTAAGAAAGACGTATGTTCTCGGCGGAGAAGAGGTTCATGCTTTGGACGGGGTCTCGCTGACCATCAAAGATCAGGAGTTTGTGGCGATTGAAGGTGCTTCCGGAAGCGGAAAATCGACTCTGATGAATATGCTGGGCTGCCTGGATGTGCCGGATTCCGGGGAAGTGATGCTGGACGGCCGTCCGGTAAAGTCATTGAAGGAAAATGAACTGGCAGCCATCAGGAATGAGAAGGTCGGCTTTATCTTTCAGCAGTTCCATCTCCTCGCCAAACTGACGGCGCTGGAAAATGTAGAACTGCCTCTGATCTATCAGGGCATCGGGATGGAAGAACGAAGAAAGACAGCAATGGAAAAACTCATGAAGGTGGGACTCGAAAAAAGAATGGACCATAAGCCGGGGCAGCTGTCCGGCGGCCAGCAGCAGAGGGTCGCCATTGCCAGGGCACTGGCGGCGGGACCGTCTCTGATCCTGGCGGATGAACCTACCGGCAATCTGGATTCAAGATCAGGAAAAGAGATCATGGAACTGTTAAAAGAACTGCACGGACAGGGCAATACCATTATTTTGATCACCCACGATCCAGAGGTGGCAAAAGAAGCGGAAAGACAGATCCGCATCATGGACGGGAAGATTATATCTGATACAGGCGGGAGGGATGCGGCATGAAATTTACTCAGGCAGTGAAAATGGCACTATCCTCTATTCTTTCTACCAAGCTTCGCTCATTCCTCACGATGCTGGGCATTATCATCGGAGTCCTCAGTGTGACTCTGCTGGTGTCTATTGCGCAGAGCACAGCCGGTTCGGTCAATGATACACTCTCGGGACTGGGAGGAAATGTGATCAGCGCGACGATCAACAGCCGGAGAAGTGCGGGAATCAAGAGTTCAGATTTGGAGTCGCTGACGGACAATCCGGCGGTGCAGTCTGTTTCCCCTACGGTAACAGGGAGCGGGACTGCCAAAGCCGGCGGTAATTCCTCCGATGTCTCTTTGAAAGGAATCACACCGGAATATTTGGAGATCGAGGGTACGGAGATCACGTCCGGAAGACAGATTCTTACCGTAGACAATGAAAACAGGCTCCAGGTATGTCTGATCGGAGCCGGAGCGGCAAAGGATCTGTTTGGGAGTACAGACTGTGTCGATGAAACAATCCGTGTCAAGGGTAAGAATTTTAAGATTGTCGGCGTGCTGAAAGAAGACGGGGAATCCCAGAGGGATTCCAATGATACGATCGTTTATCTTCCATTTAAAACGGCTCAGAGGCTTTTACAGCAGGCTGCGATACAGAGTTTTACCGTGTCTGCGTCGGGAGAAGATACTTTGACGATGGCTGAGAATGCGGTGGACCGGTTTTTGTTAAACAAGACAGGAGACGAAGACTCCTACACGATCGTCAATCAGGCCGAAATTGCGGAGAGCGTCAGTAATGTATCCTCTTCCTTATCGCTGATGCTTGGAGGAATCGCCGGTATCTCTCTGTTAGTGGGAGGAATCGGGATCATGAATATTATGCTGGTGTCGGTAACGGAACGGACAAGGGAGATCGGCATCAGAAAGGCCATCGGAGCAAAGAAACAGGATATTCTGGCCCAGTTTATGACCGAGGCTGTTGTACTGTCATTTATGGGAGGAATTACGGGAATTATTCTGAGTTTTTTGATACTTGCTGTAGGAAACGCATTTGTAGATACATCCTTAAGCATATCTCCGGCCATCTGCGTGATATCACTTATATTTTCGGCCGCAGTGGGGATTATTTTCGGTTTATACCCTGCAAATAAGGCTGCAAATTTAAAACCGGTGGAAGCCCTTCATTATGAATAAAATCTTTCGTGTTCTGTCTTTTTTTCTCATAAAATGTCGGTTATAATCATCCTATATAATAAAAAGGGAGAAAAAATATGGATGCGGTTTTATTTGATGTGGACGATACTTTGTATGACCAGCGGGAGCCCTTTGAAAGAGCTTTCCGTCAGTTATTTGGTGAAACATATGAGATTGATATGGAGCGGCTGTTTGCGCTGAGCAGAAAGTACAGTGACGAGGCTTTTGAACATTCCCAGAGCGGGCAGATGACAATGGATGAGATGTATATTTACAGGATCAGTAAGGCGCTCAAAGAGTTTGATATACAAATATCAGATGAAGACGCACTTAAATTTCAAGAATTCTATGCGGGATATCAAAAACAAATCAGTGTCTCTGAGGTTATAAAAGAAATGCTGACATTCTGCCGGGACAGGGTTCCCATAGGCGTGATCACCAACGGACCATCCGGACACCAGTGGGAGAAAATAGAAACATTGGGTCTTGGGGAGTGGTTTTTGGACGAGGTAATCTTCGTATCCGGAGATGTGGGGACCGCAAAGCCTGACGAAAAGATTTTTTGGTATGCATGTGATAAGATGAAGCTTCAGGATGCCGAGGTCTGGTATGTGGGAGATTCCTACCGAAATGATGTAGAGGGAGCCAAAAGTGCCGGTCTTTATTCCATCTGGATGAACCGGAGAAATCATCCGTATCCGGTGTCCGGGGTGCGGCCGGATTATTGTGTCGGTTCCGAAGAAGAACTGTACCGGCTGCTGCAAAAGCTTCTGTAACAAATGACAGGTCTAAAACTTTTCAAAACGTATGGAAAGGTTTTAGACCTGTCTATTTTTTTGCAAAAATGTCCGAAATCCTTTTGACTGTTTTTTGAAAGGGGACGATGATATAGTAAAGATACAGCAACGGAGGGATAAAAATGAACAAGAGATCAAGGGAGATTCTGCTGGGACTCATGGATTTGGAGAAGACATTCCGTATCAGTGAACTGGCAGAGAAATTCCAGGTGTCGGAGCGCACCATAAGAAATGACATCAATGATGTCAATGACTTCTTGGAACAGCATGAGCTTTCCTTAGTAAAACTGGGAAGCAATGGGACACTCCTTGTGGAGGATGACATCGAACTGGCGGCAGGTCTGTTTAATCAGAACGATTTTTACACATACCGCCTTTCCAAAGGAGAGAGAAAGCCGCTGATTGCGGCGATCCTGATCGAAGCTTCGGACTACACGACCTTATCAAACATGGCAGAACTTTTGTATGTGAGCAGGGCCACAGTTATCAACGATTTAGAGAGTGTCAAGCAGATGCTTTTAAAGGAGCATCTTACTGTGGAATCCCATTCCAACAAAGGACTGGTTCTTCACGGAAAGGAGAGTGATAAGCGGGCATGTCTTTTAAAGCTTCTGAACCAGGACGGATCTTTTCAGGCCGCAGGTTCTGTGGTACAAAGCTTCATCAGAGGACTGAATATCAGCCACAGGCTGAAAAAAGAAGACAAACAGAACCTGCAGAAAATCATCAATGAACAGGAGCACGCACACGGAAGATTTTTAACCGATGCATCTTTCAACTACCTGCTCTCGTATCTGACCATACTGATCCAGAGAGTGAAAAAGGGGCATCAGATCACCGAGTCTTTAGAGGTAAAGAAGAGCAAGTACGAGATGGCAGAGGATATTTTGAGGTATGTGTGCCAGTACTGGGAACTTCCTGAGAGCCAGGGGGAAAAGGAACTGTTGAGCGATATTCTGGACAGCTTAAGCTACATAAAAAAAGACAGCAGGAACCAGAGGATCATCGGCCTGCAGCTGGTCACAAGGAAATTCATCGAGCAGATATCCAATGAGCTTCATGTGGATCTTAACCGGGACTTTGTGTTTTATGAAAATCTTGTCAATCATCTGGAATCCATTTTTACAAAGGAGTTTAATATCACTCAGAGAGACGATTTTCTCAGACAGATCGTAGAACAAAATCAGGAAACTCTGTATGCGGTTAAGAACAACATTGAGATGCTGGAACGGTTTGTGGGAAGAAAGATCCAGGCGATTGAGGCCGACTACATCGTGATTCACATCAGTGCCGCTCTGGAGAGGAGAAAGAAAAAGGAAATTGAGTTCCGTGTTGTCATTGTCTGTAATGGCGGAGTGGGGACATCGCAGCTCCTTCTTGCAAAAATGAGAAACCGCTTTGACTTTCACATTGTCGATGTTGTCTCTGCTCATGATTTAAGAAAAAGCCATTATGAAGACATTGATATGATCGTGTCCACGATTCCCTTAAAGGATTATGAGGGAGAATATGTGCTTGTGACACCGATGTTTTCCGACGAAGATTACCTGAGAGTGAATAAAAAGATCGAGCTTCTGCAGAAAAAGAACAGAGGAAGCAAAAAGAAGCTGCCCGAAAAAGACAGAAATCCAGAGGAACTTTCTGCGATTCTTCGGCCTATGATCAGAGATCCGGAGCTGTTTCAGGAAGTCTCCATGAAGATCTATGAGTATTTTGGAGAGTCCTTTGATGAGGAGCGGGAGCCGTTTCTGTGGGAATTATTGAGAGAAAAGAATATCCAGCTCAATATTGAGTGCAGAGACTGGAAGGATGCCATCAGAAAGTCGGCTGAACCGCTGCTTTTCAAAGGATATATCGAAGAGCGGTATGTAGACGCCATGATAGAAAACGTACTGGAAAACGGCAGTTATATTGTCATTTCCAAAGGGTTTGCACTGCCCCACGAGGGCTTTGAGCTGGGCAGCAAAAAAGTTGGAATGAATATGATCCGGCTTAAGGAACCGGTGGTCATCGAGGATGAGGACGGCGACCGGGAAGAAGTGAGATTTTTCTGCTGCCTGAGCACCGTGGACCACAAAAAGCACATCAAAGCGTTTTTTCATTTAGTCAATATGCTGACGAACCAGAGATTTAAGGAAGAACTGTGGAATGCCGAAAGTCCGCGGGAGACGGCGGCGATTATTAAAACTTATGAACAGAGAATAAAGGAGTGACAACATGGTTTGGGAACGTTTAAGCAAGGAATTGATTCTGCCTCAGATTGAAGCCAGAGACAGCGCGGATATTTTTGAGCAGGCGGGGGGAAAATTAGTCTCTCTGGGCTACTGTAAGGACAGCTATGTAGAGGCATTAAAGATTAGGGAGAAAGACTTTCCCACAGGCGTCGACATGGGGGAAGTGGGAGTTGCCATTCCACATACGGATGTGAGCCATGTTCTGAAAAAGGGCATCGCCATCGCCACCACGAAAAAGCCGGTCACCTTCGTACAGATGGGAACGGATGATGAGACCGTGGAGGTACGGGTTATCTTCATGCTGGCCGTGGATGAGAAAGGGCATCTGGAATTATTACAGGCAATCTTAGGGATTCTGCAGGACCCTCATGTAGTAGAAAAACTCAGCAATGCGCAGAACCCGGAAGAAATTATAAATATCATCAAAGAAAAGGAGAAGTCATTATGAAAAAGAAAGTCATCGTAGCATGCGGAGGAGCAGTGGCAACATCCACAGTAGCGGCAAACGCAGTGGTGGATCTGGCAAAGGAAAATGGGATTGATGTGGAGATCGCACAGGTGAGAATCTCGGAGATTGAATCCAATCTTCCAGCAGATCTGATCGTGACGACTTCAAAAGTAAAACGTGATTACGGTGTGCCGCTGATCACAGGAATGCCGTTTATCTCAGGGATTGGAGCAGATAAAACCAAAGCAAAGATTTTAGAAGTACTGAAATAACAGACATGCAGGAAACATCATGGAGGTAAAGGAGAAAAACTATGGGTATTTTTGGAGACGCGATTAATTACATCATTGGCCTGGGTGCATCGGTTATGCTGCCTCTCGTCATAGCAGTACTGAGTATTATTGTAGGAGTGAAAGTAGGAAAGGCAATCCGTGCCGGACTGATGGTAGGAGTCGGATTTGTAGGACTGGGACTCATTGTCGACATGATGAATGCCAACCTGGGGCCTGCGGCAAAGGCCATGTCAGAGACGTTTGGGCTTCACATGAGCGTTGTAGACGTGGGGTGGCCGGGGATGTCACCGATCACATGGGCATCCGGCATCGCAACCGTTGCGATCCCGGTAGCGATTCTTGTAAATGTGGTGATGCTTGTACTCAAGCTTACCAAAACTGTAAACATTGATATTTGGAACATCTGGCACATGACATTTACCGGGGCGATCGCCTATGCGGTGACAGGAAACTTTGCCATCGGTATTGCAGGAGTAGTGGTCCACGCAATCTTTACATACAAATTCGGTGACCTGTATGCGCCGCTGATGGAAGACTATTTTGAACTGGAAGGGCTCACCGTTCCCCACGGAACATCCGCCTACCTGGCACCGTTTGCCTGCACGATTGATGCCATTATCGAAAAGATACCGGGACTGAACAAGATCAGTATTACTGCCGATAAACTGCAGGAAAAAGTAGGTGTGCTCGGAGAACCGATCGTTATCGGAGGACTCCTCGGAACTTTAGTAGGTGCGCTGGCAGGCTATAATTTTCAGGCTGCGCTCCAGCTGGGCATCAAGATGTCCGCAGTCATGGTACTGATGCCGAAAATCACAAAATGTATCATGGAAGGCCTGATGCCGATCTCAGAGAGAATGAAGGAAATACTCACCAAACGTTCCGGGGACGGAGAGTTCTATATCGGACTCGATCCGGCGATTCTTTTAGGGGATTCCCAGGTAGTAACCGCAGGGCTGATCTTTATCCCGCTGACCATTTTGATCGCAGTGATTGTGCCTGGAAATGTCATTCTTCCATTTGGTGATCTGGCAACCATCGGATTCTTTATCGCCATTGCCGTTGCAGTGCACAAGGGAAATCTGTTCCGCACACTGATCTCAGGCTCTGTGATCATGTATGTGACCATCTGGATCGCAAACCAGGCAATTCCGTGGACGACGGCACTTGCTAAGTCTGTGAACCTGACAAACGGAGCATCCAGGATTGCAGCGCTTGACCAGGGAGGGTCACCGATCACCTATATGTTCACACAGATCTTTACGAGAGAAAATCTTGCAGGGCTGGCTGTCATCGCCGTAATCTACGCAGTCTGTCTCGTATTCACTGTAAGGACATCCAAGGCCAGAGCGGCAGCATTAAAAGAAGAACAGTAAAACATCAGAAAACCGGGCGGGCTTTTGCCCGCCCGGACTGATAACCGAAGATCAGGAGGAAAAAAGATGCCATTAATGACAACAACACAGATGCTCCTTGATGCCCAGAAAAACGGGTATGCAGTGGGCGCTTTTAATGTAGAGAATATGGAGATGGTCATGGCGGTCATGGAGGCAGCCGAGGAGCTTCGTTCCCCGGTTATCATGCAGACTACGCCGTCCACGGTAAACTATGCGGGACTGGATTATTTTCTGGCAAATGTACGGACCGCGGCAGAGCGTGCCAGCGTGCCTATTGCTATGCATCTGGATCACGGAAACAGCTTTGAACTGGCCATGCAGGCCTTGAGGACCGGATATACATCCATTATGATCGATGGTTCCCATGAATCCTTTGAGGAGAATATTCGGCTTACCAAGTCCGTAGTCGATGCATGTGCTCCTTCCAAAGTGCCTGTGGAAGCGGAGCTGGGAAAAGTCGGGGGAAAGGAAGACGACCTGGACGGAGGGGCCGGAGGCTACACAGAACCTTCCGAAGCATTAGTATTTGTAAATAAAACGGGCATCACCTCCCTGGCTGTGGCTATCGGCACAGCCCACGGAGTTTACAAAGGAGAACCGAAACTGGACTTTCTGCGCCTGTCAGAAATTCGGGAAGCAGTCTCCATACCATTAGTACTCCACGGAACAAGCGGTGTGCCGGACGAGACAGTGGCGGAATGTGTCAAACGGGGAATCTGTAAGGTGAATTACGCCACAGATCTACGGATTGCCTTTTCAAAAGGGGTTACCGGTGTGCTCAGAGAAAAACCGGATACGATCGATCCTAAAAAATATAATGCTGCGGGAAAACAAATGGTAAAGGACTATGTCAAATCAAAAATGAAGGTTGTAAAGAGTGAAGGAAAGGCTTAGGTGAGTGGAATGAAAGCAGGAGTGGTCCATGCAAAAAATGATATCCGGTTCGAGGAAATCAAGACCCCGGTGCCGGAAAAAGGGCAGGTGCTGGTCAAAGTCAAATATACAGGGATCTGCGGATCTGATGTGCCGAGAGTCAACGGGGATGCGTGTCATTTCTTCCCAAATGTGCTGGGACATGAATTTTCCGGTGTGGTAGAAACCGTAGGAGAGGGAGTATCCTCCTTAAAGCCGGGTGACCGTGTGGCCGGTGTGCCGCTGGTTCCGTGCATGGAATGTGAGGACTGCCGGAAGGGGAATTATTCCCTCTGTAAACATTACAGTTTTATCGGCTCCAGGGAATTCGGAAGTTTCGCCGAGTATGTGGCGGTGCCGGAGAAAAATGCGGTAAAATTTGAGGATTCTGTATCTTTTGAGCAGGGGGCTTTCTTTGAGCCTGCCACAGTGGCTCTCCACGGACTTTTAAGGACCGGCTACCAGGGCGGAGAAGATGTGGCAGTCCTGGGCGGCGGCACCATCGGACTGTTCACGGCCCAGTGGGCAAAGATTTTCGGCGCTAAAAGGGTCACGGTTTTTGACATCAGTGACGAGAGACTTAAGCTTGCGAAGAAACTTAGCATCGATAATGGCATTAATACTCTGGAGGAAGACTTCATGGATCAGGCTATGGCACTCACCGGGGGCAAAGGGTTCGGCTATGTATATGAGACTGCAGGGGTTACCACGACCATGAAATATGCGTTCCGTCTGGCAGCCAACAAAGCGGGAGTCTGTTTTATCGGAA
>NZ_FR889182.1:77254-82730 GCF_000432215.1 Anaerostipes sp. CAG:276 | reverse complement strand
GTGGGAGCTCACAGCCCATTATTTTAAGACCGGCCAGCTGAAATTTGATGATTCACTGATCTTTAAGAAACTGCCTTTATCTGAGATAGCGGATGCCTTTGAACTTTACAAGGAAAAAGGCGCTGTAAAAGGCAAGATTTTGATTGACAGTGAGGGATGATTTATGATTTTAACAGTGACACTGAATGTATCTGTGGATAAAGCATACAAAATAAAAGGAGCTGTGTGTCCCGGTACCGTCTCCAGGGTGGATGAGTGCAGGAACACCGCAGGAGGAAAAGGGCTCAATGTGGCAAGGATCGCAGACCTGTGCGGAGAAGATGTTTTAGCGGCCGGTTTTGCCGGAGGATTTAACGGGGATTATGTCAAAGCAATGCTCTGTGAAGACGGAATTCAAAGCAGATTTACAAAAGTAAAGGGCGAGTCCAGAAGCTGTATTAATATATTGGCCGGGGACGGTACATCCACGGAATTTCTGGAACCGGGTGCACCGGTGGAGGAAGAGGAGTGGCATCGGTTCCTAAAGGATTTTGAAGAGTTGGTAAGGGAAAGCCATGTGGTCACGATCTCAGGAAGTGCTCCAAGGGGGCTTGGGGCAGACTGCTACCAAGAGCTGATCGAAATAGTGAAACGGCAAGGGAAACAGGTTATTTTAGATACCAGCGGTGAGTATTTGAGAGAAGGGCTCAAAGCGAAACCTACGATGATAAAACCTAATCAAGAAGAGTTGGAAGACCTGCTTGGAGTGGAGATTAAAAACCGGGAAGACCTGATTTTGGCGGGCAAAAAGCTTGTAAGCCAGGGCATCCCATATGTAGTCATATCCCTTGGGGCCAAAGGAGCTTTGATGATATGTGAAGATAGAATTTATCATGGAAAGCCTCCTGAACTGGACGCGGTGAATCCGGTGGGATGCGGAGATTCCATGGTGGGAGCCTTTGCAGCGGCATTCTGCCAGGGAAAATCAGACAAAGAAGCACTGGCTTATGCAGTGGCAGTGTCTGCGGCCAACGCGATGAATCCGGGGACAGGAAGATTCCGGGTTAAAGATATGGAAGAAATTCATTCAAAGGCAGAAGTTGAAGAAATTACTTATTAACAGCAGAGAAGCAAGACACTATGCAGGATGGAGTGTCTTGCTTTTTAAAGTTTTCAAGCACTAAATACTGAGGTGCCGGGAGATGAAGTGGGTCTGCCGCTTTGTTTAGACAGGGATATATGTAACAGAATTTCCGTGGTGGCGGATGACCTGTTCCAAATCGGCACAACTGATCCACACCGTGGCAGTGTTATCGTTTGGATGGACTCCGATGCAGGAGCTGTCTTTTAACTCTTCATCTATGAAAACTTCTACAGCCAGGTGTTCATCGTTTAAGATTCCCATGGGAGAGACAGAGCCTTTCGTTACCTTCAGATGCTTCATGAGACGTTCCTCCGATGCGAAACTTAATCTGGATGAACCGATGGTCTGCCGGAGTGTTTTCAGATCCACAGGCTTGTCTCCGGCAGCAAGAACAAGAAAATGCCGCTTGCCGCTGCCGTCTCTTAAAAAGAGATTTTTTGCGATGGATTCATTGGGTCTGGTCAGATGCAGAGCCTCGATCTCCTCCATGGTATAGGCAGCAGGGTGATCTTCGTACTCATATGGGATGTGGAGGCGGTCAAGCGTCTCTAATACCTTTTGTTTCATGTTTAAGTCCTTCTTTCTATTGGATCAGTGACAGAAGTTCGTCCGGTTTTTCCAGCACAACAGCATATTCTTTTTTTAATGCCTCAGAAGCTCCCCATCCTGCCAGGGCAAAATCACATCCGGCAGCTCTGGCACAGTCTATATCATAGCTGGTATCCCCGATAAAGAGCATTTGGCTTATCGGTATTTCAGACTGTTCTGCCAAATATAACAGAGGTTCCGGATCCGGTTTGGCATGGGAAACCTCGTCCAGGCAGATGGAGTGCTCCATGAAACGTTTCAGCCCATGGCGCTCCATCGTTTCTTCATATTCAATTCGGAGTTTATTTGTGGCAACGCTCAGGATAAGCCCTTTTTGACTCAGGGCAGACAACGTATCTAAAATTCCGTCAAACGGATGGATCGTATGTGCATAGCAGTCAATATATTTTAACCACCCGTGAATACTTCCTTCAGGAAAACCCATAGAGTCCAGCAGGGCCAGGCTGTCGCCGCCGAGAACAAACTCAAGCTCATTAAGCGGCCTGCATTCATTCCATATCTCTTCGTACAGGTCTCTGAAGCCTGCGAGAATGGAATATTTGGTGTCCAGCAGAGTACCGTCCAGATCAAAACAGATCATTTTATAATCAAGTGATAAGTGATTCATATGTCTTCCTCATTTTATAAAACTGAAATCGTATAGGCAAGTGTCTCTGACTGTTCCGGGGCCAGCATGCGGACTCCGCGTTTGTGTTCAAAAATATCGTCTTCATCAGAGCAGGTAGAAGTGCCTGACCAGGGTTCAATTGCCACAAATGGGCCGTCGTTGGCGCTGGACCAGATGCCGAGGTAATCAAAGCCTTCAAAATCCACACGGATTCCCTTTCCCGTCTCTTTATGCAGCAAAGAAGCCGATCTGGATTCCAGAGTGTCAAAGATCAGGGCGTCGTCATAAAAGAGTTCGTGTTTTACACCGAAGGAAGATGCATGATCAAGAAAAGCCTTTCTGTTGTTTACATTGATCAGGCCGTCCTCTGTCAAAACCGGGCATCCGGCCGTCTCCGGTTTTTCAAATTCTATGATATAATCCTCGAAAGCTTCTCCGCCATGGAGAGGGCAGTTAAACGCGGGATGTCCTCCGACAAAATACGGCATTACTTCAGATCCGCAGTTCTTTACGGTGTGTTCGACTATCACACTGCGGTCTTTGATCCGGTACGTCATTTCCAGCTCAAAGTCAAAGGGGAAAGATTTCATGGTTTCTGCGTCAGCATGCAGAAACAAAGAAATGCTGTCACTGTCCAGGCGCCGGAGAGTAAATTCACATCTTCTGGCGATTCCGTGCCTGCCCATGGAACAGGATTTTCCGTCTCCAATTTGCGCTTCCCCGTTTCTTAAACTGCCGCAGATTGGAAACAAAATCGGAGCCTGTCCGCTCCAGTAATCAGGATTGCCCTGCCATAAATACTCTAAGCCTGTTTTATCTTTAATAGAAGTAAGGCCTGCCCCGGATGTGTCGACAGAAACTGAAAGAACATCGTTTTTTACTTGATATGAACTCATATTACGCTCCTTTTGCTGAACAAAAATAAACAAGTTTCTTTTCAGAATATTATACCTTATATGATATAATGGTGCAAAGGAGAAACATCATGACAAGCAGCCGTTTATTTGAGATCATTTATATTTTGCTGGAGAAAAAGAAAGTGACAGCGCCGGAGCTCGCCGAGAGGTTTGAGGTTTCGGTGAGAACGATCTACCGGGACATCGATGCACTCAGCAGTGCGGGCATACCGGTATACTGCACTCAGGGAAAGGGAGGGGGCATTGGCCTGCTGGAAGACTTTGTCATGGACAAGTCTGCCCTTACGGAAGAGGAACAAAGTCAGATCCTTCTCTCACTCCAATGCATGGCAGTCACGAACCACATGGATGCCAAAAAACTCTTATCCAGATTGTCCAGCCTGTTCCAGAAGGACGATGAGAACTGGGTCTATGTGGACTTTTCACGGTGGAACCCAAGAGGAGAAAAGGAACTGTTTGAAACACTGAAAGAAGCGATCCTTAACAGGGAAGTGGTCACATTTGATTACTATAATGCAAAGGGCGAATATTCCAGAAGGGAAGCAGAGCCCATGCAGCTGTATTTCCGCGGCATGGACTGGTATCTCACGGCATTCTGCAAAAAGAGCGGGGAGATACGGATCTTTAAGCTCAAGAGGCTTAAAAATTTGGTAAAAACAGAAGAACGCTTTTTGAGAAAAGACATTCGGGATATGAAAACAATGCCGTCTCTGGAAGAAAAAAAGGATATGGAAGTATCCGTCAGGGCAGAGAAAAGTCTTGGATTCCGCGTCTATGATGAATTCGATCCGGACTGGATCAGAGAGGAGAAGGAGACTTTTTATATCACATTTCCTTGTGCAGATGAAGAATGGCTGTATGGATGGCTTCTATCCTTCGGGCCGGGGCTTGAGGTGCTGGGGCCAAAAGAAGTCCGCAGCGAAATGAAACGCCGTCTCCGCCTTATGGCGGGACAATATGAAGAAAACATTTAAAACCTGACAGACAGCTGTCAGGTTCTCTGTTGTACAATAAAGAAAAAACAATGGAGGAACAATTATGAACTATGAAGTGGTAGAATTAGAAGAAAAGATGGTTGCAGGGATCAGCGCGAGGACATCCAATGATGCACCGGATGCCGGAATGGTGATCGGATCCTTGTGGGGGCGTTTTTTTGAAGAAGGAATTTTTTTTAATATCTCAAACAAAGTAAACGAAAAGAGCATCGGCCTGTATTCTGATTACAATGATGAGAATATGCAGGAATATCAGATTACAGTAGGATGTGAGGTCAGCAGCACAGAGCAGAATCAGGAAGGACTCACCTTTGCTGTAATTCCAAAAGGAAAATATGCAAAGTTTATTGTCCGGGGACATATGCAGAAAGCGGTGAGCGAGTTTTGGACCAGGCTGTGGAAAATGGATTTAAACCGCAGCTTTACTGGAGACTTTGAAGAGTATCAGCCGGGAGGCACGCTGGAAGACTCAGAAATCCATATGTATATTGCACTGAAGGAGTGATTCATAAGAATGGATTATGTAAAAGCAAAACATATCATCACCAAAGGACCGGGAGACTCCTGGTTCGGCGGAGATTATAACATGAATATATACCGTGGCTGCTGCCACGGCTGTATTTATTGTGACAGCCGGAGTGACTGTTATCATATTGAGAATTTTGATCAGGTGAAAGCGAAAGAACATGCCCTGGAAATCATCCGGGATGATCTGAGAAGGAAAACAAAAAAGGGAGTTGTGGCAACCGGAGCCATGAGTGATCCGTACAATCCTTTTGAAAAAGAGCTGATGCTGACCAGGCATGCTCAGGAGCTTCTGAACGCATTTGGATTCGGCAGCGCCATCGCTACGAAAAGCGCCATGATCACAAGAGATATTGACATACTCGAAGAAATAAAAGAACACTCCCCGGTGATCTGCAAGCTGACCATTACAACCTGTGATGATTCCATGTGTAAAAAGATAGAGCCGGGAGTATCCCTGTCATCTGAACGTTTTGAGGCTCTTGCAAAACTCAAAGACGCGGGGATTTTTGCAGGAATTTTAATGATGCCGGTGCTTCCGTGGATCGAGGATACAGAAGAAAATATTCTTGGTATCGTAAAGAAGGCGAAAGAATGCGGAGCAGATTTTATCTATCCTGCCTTTGGAGTGACATTGAGGCAGAATCAGAGAGAATGGTATTTTGAGAAACTGGACAGACTGTTTCCGGATGACAATTTG